>VGEI01000196.1 GCA_016869415.1 Alphaproteobacteria bacterium | reverse complement strand
TATTGATTTAAATGGCGTCCCCTAGGGGATTCGAACCCCTGTTACCGCCGTGAAAGGGCGATGTCCTAGGCCTCTAGACGAAGGGGACTTGGGCTGGCGCGCAGTGATCTAAACGCGCCGGACCTGAAAAGCAAGCCGGGTCAGTCCCCGGCCAAATCCTCAAAGCGGATTCCGGCCCGGCGGAGCATGGCATCATAGAATATCTGGCCGAAGCGCCCGCCGCTTCCGGTATCCGGCATCTTCATACCGGCGACCTGGGCCGGCACGAGGTCGAACACTTCGCGCCGGATCAGGCGGTTGGGTCCGGCCATCGAGTCCGTAGCGAGTTGCACCTCGCAGGCACGCTGCAGGGTCCAGTAGGTCTGAAGCGCCTGCGGCACATGTGGGCCGACGACCAGTAGGCCATGGTTGCGCAGGATGAGGATTGGTTTGTCACCCAGGCTGGAGACTAAGCGCGGCTGTTCGCCGGCATCCGTCGTCACGCCCTCGAACTCGTGATAGGCGACCTGCCCATAGAGCATCGCGCCGTAGAAATTGTGCGGGCTGAGGCCGCCATCCTTGCAGGCCACGGCCGATCCCGCCGTGGTGTGCGTATGGATGATGCAGTGGGCGTCGACCCGCGCCGCGTGGATCGCGCTATGGATCACGAAGCCGGCGCGATTGACCGGATACCTCGAGCCGTCGAGCACATCGCCCTGGGGGTTGATCTTCACCAGGTTGCGCGCGGTGACTTCATCGTAATTCAGTCCGAAGGGATTGATCAGGTAGTGGGGCTCGGGTCCCGGCACGCGCAGGGTGATGTGGTTGTAGATCGATTCTGTCCAACCTAGCGCCGAGAACAGCCGGTAACAGGCAGCCAATTCCAGCCGCAGCTGCCATTCCTGCGCCTCGATGGCCGGCGGACGGTGACGGGCCAGAGTCTCGATGGGCGACATAGTTGCCTCAGGGTTGGACGTAAACCGTCTTCACCGTGGTGTAAAATTCGGCCGCGTAGCGGCCCTGCTCGCGCGGGCCATAGCTCGAACCTTTCCGGCCGCCGAACGGCACGTGATAATCCACACCCGCGGTCGGCAGGTTGACCATCACCATGCCGGCCTGGCTGTGGCGCTTGAAGTGGCTCGAATGCTTGAGCGAGCTCGTGCAGATACCGGCCGACAGGCCGAACTCGGTATCGTTGGCCACGGCGAGTGCCTCGTCGTAATCCTTCACCCGGATGACGCTGGCGACAGGGCCGAAGACCTCCTCGCGGTTGATGCGCATCGTGTTGCTCGTCTCGGTGACCAATGCCGGTGCGAGATAAAAGCCCTCGGTCTCGCGGTTGAGCCGCTCGCCGCCGAACACCTTGCCGCCCTCTTTGCGGGCGATCTCGATGTATTTCATATCCTGCTCGAGCTGGCTCTGATCGACAACTGGCCCGATATCCGTGCCGGGCTTGAGCGCGTTGTCGATCTTGAGCGCCTTCATCTTCTCCTTCACCGCCTCGACGAACCTGTCGTGGATGCCTTGGGTGACCACAAGCCGGCTCGAGGCCGTGCAGCGCTGACCGGTGGAGAAGAAGGCGCCGTTGACCGAGGTGTTCACCGCCGTCGCGAGGTCCGCGTCATCGAGAACGACCATTGGGTTCTTGCCGCCCATCTCGAGCTGCACCTTCTTGCCGCTGGCCACGGCCTTCTGGGCGATCGCCCGGCCGGTGCCGACAGAGCCAGTGAAGCTCACCGCATCGACCTTGGAACTCGCCAGCATCTTCTCGCCGACCACCGAGCCGCGGCCCATGACCAGGTTGACCACGCCCTTGGGCAGGCCGGCCTCGATCAAGATGTCGACCAGCGCCCAGCCACAGCCGGGCACCAGATCCGCCGGCTTGAAGACGACACAGTTGCCGTAGCAGATAGCCGGCGCGATCTTCCAGGCTGGGATGGCGATGGGGAAATTCCACGGTGTGATCAGCGCCACGACGCCGACCGGCTCACGCGTCACCTCGACCTCGATCCCGGGGCGGGTCGAAGCAATCTTCTCGCCGGCCAGGCGCAACGCCTCGCCGCCGAAAAACTTGAAGATCTGCCCGGCACGGCTCGCTTCACCAATACCTTCTGGCAAGGTCTTGCCTTCCTCGCGCGAGAGCAGCTTGCCGAGCTCATCCTTGCGCGCGAGGATCAGATTGCCGGCCTTGTCGAGGATGTCGGCCCGCTGCTGGATCGGCGACACGCTCCAAGTGCGGAAGGCGTCTCGGGCGGCGTCGATTGCCTGCTCGGTCAGCGCCGCATCGGCCTGCGCGTATTCGCCCACCAGATCCTTGATATCCGAAGGGTTAATGTCACGGGTCACCGCCTTGCCCGCCACCCACTCGCCGCCGACATAATTCTGCTGAACCATGATGTGCGCTCCTGCTGTCCCCTCCTCGGGGACCGCTAAGATTGCAGTGCTGGCGCTGGTTTACAAGCCGGAACGCCGGCCGTAACCTCGCGTCCCACTTGCACCTACTGAGGCTTCATGTTCCGCCCTAACGCTCTCAAGAAACGCCTGCTCTCCGGCGGGCGCGCCATCGGCTGCTGGACCGTCCTCGGAAGCCCTCCGGTCGTAGAACTGCTTGCCTACACCGGATTCGACTACCTCCTCCTCGATCAGGAGCACGGTTTCGGCGATCCGACGACCTTGATGTCGTCGCTGCAGGCGATGGCGGCGACGCCGCACTGCACCGCCGTCGTGCGCGTGCCGTCCAACGACCCGAATTATCTGAAGCGGGTGCTCGACGCAGGCGCCGAAGGCGTCATGGTCCCCAATGTCGAGACTGCCGAGGACGCGCGCGCCATCGTCGCCGCCTGCCGCTATCCGCCCAAGGGGCGGCGCGGCTCAGCCCTGGGCTCGGCCCGCGCCTCGGATTACGGGATCAACGCTCCGCGCTACAAGGAGACCGCGGCCGACGAGCTGCTGATCGTCTGCCAGATCGAATCGCCGAAGGCTGTTGAGAACATTCCTGCCATTGCTGCGGTCGACGGTGTCGACGTGCTGTTCATCGGTCCGCACGATTTGTCAGGCTCGGTTGGCCAGCTTGGCAATTTCAAGCATCCCGACGTGGCGCCGCTGATCGCCCGTGCCGAAGAAAGCATCTGCAAGGCCGGCAAGCCGATGGGCACGGTGCCGCATCCCGGCGTGCGCTGGAGCGAGATGTTCGAGCGCGGCTACCATATGATCAACGCCGGGAGCGATGTCGGGCGGCTGCGCGACGGTGCGCTCGCCGATGTCAAAGAGTTCCGCGCCAAGTACGGTTGAGACGGAGTCATCATGTTCACCCTCAATCCCCTGCCGCCGCAACTCGACAGGAAACTGCTCGACAAGCTGGTGCGCGCCGAGCCGGCAACCATCGGGCATTTTCGCAACTGGGGCTTCATGGACCCGGCGATCCGCGCCATGATCCCCAATGTGCGCATCGCCGGCCCAGCGGTTACAGTGCGCGCCCCTGGCATCGACGGCACCATTGTCGGCTACGCGCTGGGCCAGGTGCGCCCGGGCGATGTGCTGGTCATCGACCGCTGCGGCGACCACCGCCACGCCGCCTTCGGCGGTCTCGTTGCCTATGCCTGCAAGACGGCCAAGCTGGCAGGCGTGATCATCGACGGCGTGGCCACCGACATCGGCGAGGTGCGGCAGTACAACGTGCCGCTCTGGTGCCGCGGCCTTTCCGCCGTGACCACCAAGCGTATCGGTCTGGGCGGCGAGTTCTGCGTGCCGGTCACCTGCGGCGGGGCCAACGTCAACCCGGGTGACGTGATCATCGCCGATGAGTGCGGCGTGGTGGTGCTCGACCCCAAGGATGCCGAAGCCGCCGCCGAGCGGGCCATCGGCATGCAGGACGCCGAGATCAAGTCACGCGCCCGCCTCGATGCCGGCGAGAAGTTGCCGGATATCTCGGGGGCGACCAAGATGCTGCAGGAAGCATTGGCCAAGCAGAACCAGAAGTAACGGGAGAAACGGCATGCCGGTCATCAACCGCATCGGGGCCTTTCAGCAGGACATGACGGCGTGGCGCCAGGAGATCCATGCCCACCCGGAGACGGCGTTCGAGGAGCATCGCACCTCGGACTTCGTTGCCGCCAAGCTGAAATCCTTCGGGCTCGAGGTGCATCGCGGCCTCGCCGGTACCGGCGTGGTCGCTACTCTAAAGCGCGGCGACGGCCCGGCGATCGGCCTGCGCGCCGACATGGACGCGCTGCATATCCACGAGAAGAACGGCTTTGCCCACAAGTCACAAAACGAGGGCAAGATGCACGCCTGCGGCCACGACGGCCACACGACGATGCTGCTGGGAGCGGCGCGCTATCTGGCCGAAGCCGGAAAGTTCAAGGGCACGGTGCATTTCATCTTCCAGCCGGCCGAGGAGAACGAGGGCGGCGGCCGCAAGATGGTCGAGGACGGGTTATTCAAGCTCTTCCCCGTGGAGCAGGTCTACGGCATGCACAACTGGCCGGGAATGCCGGTCGGCACCTTCGCCGTGCGTTCCGGGCCGATGATGGCGGCCTTCGACATCTTCGAGATCGTGGTCCGCGGCAAGGGCGCGCACGCCGCCATGCCGCATACCGGGATCGACCCGGTGGTCACCGCGGCGCAGATCGTCACCGGCCTGCAAACCATCGCCAGCCGCAATACCCACCCCGTCGACGCGGCGGTGGTCAGCGTCACCCAGATCCACGCTGGCGACACCTGGAACGTCATCCCGGCCGAGGTCGTGCTGCGCGGCACCACCCGCTCCTTCCGGCCGGAAGTGCGCGACAACATCGAAAGGACTATTCCGCGCATCGCTCGGAGCATTGCCGAGGCCTACGGCGCCACGGTCAGCGTGCGCTACGAACGCCGCTACCCACCAACCATCAACACGCCGGAAGCCACTGAGATAGCCGCGCGGGTGGCCAGCGACGTCGTCGGCGAGAGCCAGGTCGAACGCAACCCCACGCCGACCATGGGTGCTGAGGATTTCGCCTTCATGCTGGAGCAGAAACCCGGCTGCTACGTCTGGATCGGCAACGGCCCGTCGGACAACGAGCGCGTGCTGCACTCGCCACACTACGATTTCAACGACGAGGTTCTGCCCATCGGCGCATCCTACTGGGCAAGGCTGGTCGAGACGACGCTGGCCGCCTGATGAAGCTGCCGCCGCGCGTCGCCGATTGCCACCTGCACGTCTTCGATCCGGATCGTTTTCCCTACGATCCCGAGGCCAATCCACGGCCGCTGAAGGACCCCGGCACGCCAGCGCAGTTTCGCGCCGTGATGGCGGCGCACGGTATCACCCACGCCCTGCTGGTCAGCCCGTGGACCGGTTACCGCTTCGACAGCCGCTGCACGATCGATGCGGTCAAACGCTCGAAGGGGCAGTTCCGCGGCATCGCCCGCCCTAGCCCGCACGTTTCGGATGAGCAGCTGCGCGAGCTGAAGAAGGCCGGCATGCTCGGCATCCGCATCGACCTGCTGACCGACGGCATGGCCGTGTTGGCCGGGCCCCACGGGCCGAACCTGCTGGCCCGCATCCGCGACCACGGCTTCATGGTCCAGATCCAGCCGGAGAAAGACCTGCTGGCCGACGTAGCAACCCGGCTGCGCGACTCAAAGGCGCAGATCGTCATCGATCACTGCGGCCGTCCCGATCCGGCCAGGGGCTTGAACCAGCCCGGCTTCAAGGCGCTGCTGAAACTCGCCGACAGCGGCCGCTGCGCCGTCAAGCTTTCTGGGCCGTTCCGCTTCTCGCACCAGCCCTTCCCCTATCGCGACGCCGATCCCTACCCAAAGGCGCTGCTGCGTGCCTTCGGCCCGGAGAACTGCGTCTGGGGCTCCGACTGGCCGTTCGTGCTGCTCAGCGGCCACGTCGACTACGGCCCCTGCCTGCAGGCGCTGGAGCGCTGGGCGCCCAAGGCAGCCGACCGCCGGCGCATCCTCTGGGACACGCCGCAGCGGCTTTACGGCTTCCGCTAGGCTTTTGCCAGATCGAGCGCGGCGCGGGCCACCACCCGCACGCCGGTGGGGATGGTCAGGTCGTGGCAATCGTAGTTGTCGCGGTGGATCGCCGTGTCGAGCCCCTGGATCTTCGAGCCGATGCGCAGATGGGCGGTCGGCACCTTCTCGGCGAACCAGGCGAAATCCTCGCTGCCCATGCTGGCCTGGTTGAGATTGACGACGTTGTCGTCGCCGAGTGCTTGACGAGCCACGTTCAGCACGCGCTCGAGCACCGCTTTGTCGTTACGCAGCACGGGCGCCATCTTCTGCCACTTCAGCGTCGCCTGGACGCGCATGCTCTTCTCGATCCCGTCGAGCAGCCGCCGCACCGACGCTTCGATCTTGTCGGACAACCCGACCTCTTGCGTGCGCACCGAGGCCTTCAGCTCTGCGGTATCGGCAACGACGTTGCGTGCCGTGCCGGCGTGCAGCTCGCCGATGCTGATCACCGCCGGCGAGAGCGGTGCTATCTCGCGGCTGACGACGGTCTGTACCTGGGTGACGAAATAGGCCGCCGCCGCCAGCGCGTCGACCGCCAGATGCGGATGCGCGGCATGGCCGCCCCGCCCCTTGATGATCACGTCGAAGGCGTCGGCCGAGGCCATGACGTTCTCCGGGTGGAAGCCGACGGCGCCGGCTTTGAGCGGAGGCCAGTTATGATAGCCGAGCAGTACGTCCATCTTGGGTGCTTCGTCGAGCACGCCGTCTTTGATCATGGCGACGGCACCGCTCAGCGTCTCCTCGGCCGGCTGGAAGATGAACTTGATCCGGCCCGGCAGCAGATCA
>VGEI01000195.1 GCA_016869415.1 Alphaproteobacteria bacterium | reverse complement strand
CGGCACGGGCAGCTCGACCTGCTTCTTGTGGTCTAGGTCCGGCGCCCAGCCGACGATTGCCAGCATCACGAAGAAGCCGAACACGTAAGAGACCGCGACATGCCAGCCGTGCCGTAGCCAGCGGCCGACCGACTTTGCTTCCGGATACATGTTGGATAGCGCCACACCGGCCGACGATCCGAACCAGATCATCGAGCCGCCGAAGCCCACGCAGTATGCGAGGAAGCCCCAGTCGTAGCCGCCTTGCTTGAGCGCCAGCGCGGTGAGCGGGATATTGTCGAATACAGACGACAGAAACCCCAGGCCCAGCGCGCTCTGCCACGACGCCAGCGGAAGCTCCTCGACCGGCATCAGCGATGCGCTCGTCACCAGCGCCAGGAGGAAGACCGTTGCCTTGAACGTCTCGGGCATGATCTCCCAGTCGGGCCGCCGTAGCGGCGCGGTGGCGACGATAACGATCCAGACCGCAAGCCCGATCACCGGTATCAGATCGAGCAGCGCAGGGAATTTTAGGTTCGCGGTGACGTTGGCGGGATCGCGATAATCAGGATCGCCGCCACGATCGCGACCGAGGCCCAGTCGACACTGACGCCGCGCGGTGCATCTCTGACGATTGGCGAATGGCGATGCTGCTGGATCGCCGCCGGAACGGCGTAGACCAGGAAACCGGCGACTGCGGGCGACATAGGCCTCCACCACAGTCAGCGGGCTGATGCCGTCAATCCACATCATGGTAGTGGTGGTATCGCCGACAACGCTGCCGGATCCGCCGGCGTTCGATGCCGCCACGATCGCGGCGAGATAGCCGATATGGACGTTGCCCTTGAACACGTGGCGCGCGATCGTGCCGCCGATCAGGGCGGCAGCGATGTTGTCGAGGAAACTCGAGAGCACAAAAACGATGGCGAGCAGCGCAACGCCGCCTCGCCAGCCATCCGGAAGAAACGCCGGCATCTGATCGGGTACGTGACTCTTCTCGAAGTGGCGGGAAAGGATGGCGAAGCCCATCAGCAGCAGGAACAGGTTCGCCAGGATCACCCACTCGTGCTGCATGTGCCCAGCCAAGCCGGCGAGCCCGGTGCCGAACTTGAAGCCGGTGAAGATGAGCTTGTAGAAGAGGACTGCAGCGAGCCCCGTCAGCGCGACCTCAAGCGTTCGATGATGGAAGACCGCCACGCCTATCAGCGTCAGCGCGAAGAGGATGAAATCGACCGGAATGCCGAACACGAATACCGGCGGCACCGTCGACGGCCCGGGACCGGCCTCGGCGGCTGCCCCGATGGAGGGCGCAGCCGAAGCGAAAATCACCGCCCGCGCGGCCCAGGGCAGATGACGTAAGGCCCGCCGCGGCGGCGTCGGTCCGACGGCGCTGGGAGGCCTTTCGGGGACAGTATTGTGAACGGCCACCCGGCAGGGCGTACCGAAAGAAGACAGGGGCAC
Organism: Alphaproteobacteria bacterium; assembly: GCA_016869415.1. Classification (GTDB taxonomy): domain Bacteria; phylum Pseudomonadota; class Alphaproteobacteria; order CACIAM-22H2; family CACIAM-22H2; genus VGEI01. The sequence goes on along the minus strand of VGEI01000195.1, from coordinate 5,346 downwards.
GGACCACTCCACTGATATCCAGTCCGACATCGCAGCGTTGCGCTGCCAGCGGGGCCCGGCCTGGTACGACGATGCACTGCGTTAGGGCTTCATGAGACTCCGAAAAGCTCGATGACGTGTTGCGGCCCGCTGAGCATGCCGGCGACGAAGCCGATGAGCGCGAGCGCGCCGGCGACATCCCATGCCGTCAGTTGTTTCGACTCGCGTGTCGCGCCGGCGTACCAGGCGAACAGCGCCGTAAGGGCGGCGGAAGCCAGTGCTGCCAGACTCAGGGCCGGCAGCCAGAGGTTCGCGGGCAGGAAGATAGCGACGCCAATCCCGAGTAGGGCGGCGGCGGCGATCAGGACATCCAGGATCGCGTGCGGGTCGAGCGGTTCGGTGCCGTGTCGCGGCCGAGGCGACGGCCGCGCAAACCGCCAGCGGATCGTGTGAGGCGTCGATACCGGCGGTTTCGAAAGCAGTCGCACCGCAACCCGCTACTCGTGAGGTGGCGCGACCGGGGCGGCGCCTTTACCCGTGCGGTCTGCGCCCCGTGAACACAGCATCAGGGGGCGCTGGTGTTTGCGCGGAGGCAGCAGACCGATGAGTGACGTTATCGCCGCCGCCGTGGGCGCGGTATCCGTGGCGATCGGGTAGTAGTTCTACGGGGGCAGTCGGCCGAGACGAATGGCCTGCCGGACGAGCACAGCAACGCTTTCCGCCTGCATGCGCTGCATGATCTCCGCCCGGTAGCTTTCGACCGTGCGGATGCTGAGGCCGAGTTTGTCGCCGATAGCCTGGCTGGTGAAGCCGCCGACCACGAGATCGAAAATCTCCATCTGGCGCGGCGTCAGCCTGGCAAAGGAAACGTCCAGCGCCTCGCGGGTCCGCCGAACGTCATGCTTGTCGAAGAAGCGGGCGAGTCCCCGGTTGATGGCGGCGACCAGCTGCGCGTCGTCGACCGGCTTCTCGATGAAATCCTCGGCCCCGGCCTTGATCGCGGCCACCGCCATGGGAACATCGGCATGGCCGGAGATCAACACGACCGGCAGGTACTGTGGCCGGCGCGCCAGCGTGCGCACGAGCTCGATGCCGTCGGTTCCGGGCATCCGGACGTCGGCGACGACGCAGCCCGGACCGGAGGGAGCCAGGCGCAGGAAGCTGTCGGCCGAATCGTATGTCTCCACGGCGAAGCCGAAAACGCTCAGCATCTCGGCTAACGCGTTGCGCACGGATTCCTGGTCGTCGATCACGAATATCGTGGGCGTGGCCATGGTCAGACGATCAGCACCGGATCGAGAGGCAGGGAGAGACGGAATTCCGTGGCTCCGGGCTCGCCGGAGGCCAGCCAGATACGGCCCCGATGCGCTTCGAGGATGGAGGCGCAGATGGGCAGGCCGAGGCCGAGGCCTTCCTGCTTGGAGGTGGTAAGGGGCTCGAAAAGCCGCGACACGAGCGCCTTGTCGATGCCAGGGCCGTTATCCGCGACGCTGATCTCGACTCCCGCTTCGGTTCGCCGCGCCGCGACGCGCACGAGGCCGTCATCACGGCGTGTCTCGGCGATGGCCTCGATGGCATTGCGCACCAGGTTAAGCACCACCTGCTCAAGCTGAATGCGGTCGCCGTAGACCGGCGGTAGTCCGTCGGGTACGTCAAGCTCTATCTGGATGTGCTGTGCCGCAGCCGCGGCACGCGCCAAAGTCAGGGCCTCTTCCAGCATCTTCGCGACCGATATGGTGCTGACGTGCGGACGGCCACGCCGCAGAAAGTTGCGCATGTGCCCGACGACGCCCCCGACATGATCGATATGGGTCAGCATGGTCGCCAGATTTCTTCCGGCGCGGGGAAGATCGCGGTTCGATTCTTCCAGGAGATGCTGCACCGAGCGGGCCAGCGCCCGCATGGCCGTCAGGGGCTGGTTGATCTCGTGGGCGAGGGCCGAGGCCATGCTGCTCACCAGCATGAAACGCGACGCTTGAGCCGCCTCTGCCGCCTTTTCGTGCAGCAGCGCTTCGGCCTGCCGCACCGCATCGTGCGCCGCGCGGCGTTCGCTGACCGCGACGCCGACGATCAACCCCGTGGCGGTGAGCACGACCATCAGTGTCTGGAACTCGGTGAAGATGCCAACGCCGTAACCGTGGAAATGGAGCAGCCCGACCAGCCCGAGCTGTGTGACGGCCAGGCCGAGACAGGCACCGTCGAGACCGTGGCGCACCGCGGCGATGACCACTGGGAAAAACAGCAGGTAGAAGAATTTCGAACCTTCGCTCGTCTCCGTCACTGCTACCACCCAGAGTACGGCGGCGATCGCCACACCCAGGAAGAAGACATCCGGAAAGGGCGGACGTCGGAACGTCCGTTGGCTCCATCGCTCCGCCAGGCGCAGCAGGAGCGGCGTCATCACGGCGATGCCGATGAGATCGCCCACGACGAAAGTCACAGCGGCCGGGAGGATGTCGGCATTCTCGAAATGCCCGGCCGCGAGCAGGATGCCTGTCGAGAGCAGCGAGACGATGAGGGCACCGACGATTGCCGCCGCCAGGAGAACCATGACGTCTCGTAGACGGTGGAGCCGCACATCGAGGTCCAGCAGTCGACGCGCCGCCTCTGCCACGAGTGCGTAGCCAGTCGAGATGGCGACGGCGATGCCTAGGATGACCGGCCACGGCAGGTCGCTCTGCAGCAGCACGATTTCCGTCACGGCGATGCCCGCGAACAGTGCAAGGCCGTAGCCGGGCCCGCCGAGGATGATGACAGCCAGCGCCACGCCCAGCCCGGGGTTCCACGAGGTAAGGGGCAGGCCCTTGTACTCGTGAAGGAAGCTGGCCCATTCCAGACCCACATAGAGGAGGATGAAAGTGCTGGCGAACGCCAGATGTGCAAGCGCCGTAGGCCGGAATGCGCGCGTCCCGGCCCTGCGGGGAGAATCGCTATCGACAACGCTGGCGGAGGGGTTCTCGGTCCAGTTCATGGGCTGCCCTGTGTCGGGTCAGTGTAGAGCGAAACCGGCGGCGCGGTTAGCGCAACCGGAGTGCCGTTGAGCGGATGGATGGCCTCAATCGGGCCGTCGCGCCGCCGCGAAGGCATCTAGGCTGTCCGCAGAGCCTGGAGACCGCTATCGGCCGGCGGAATCATGGCTAACCGCCGTTAGCTGCTGGCCTCGCCCGGTGGCTCCCGCTCCGCTCTCATCGCTAACGAAAAAGAGGATTGCGGGACAGCCGGCCGAAATACTCCTTCGCATACGCTTGGTAGTCGATGCCGGGAGTCTTCAGGTGGATATCGGAGACCAGCGCCCAGAGGGCCTCGCGCAGCAGGCTCGCGGCCTTCATCGCCTCGAAGGCTTTTCTCAGCTCCGGCGATACCGCGCCGTCGAAATAGGCCGCCAGCAGCGTGCTGTCCTGCGTCTCGTCGAGGGCGCCGTTCGCGGACAGGTTGGCGAGATCGAAGAGCGGCGTACCGAAGGCGCCGTACTCCCAGTCGATCAGCCACAGCCGCTTGCCGTCGTCCATGATGTTGGCGGGCAGCAGGTCGTGATGGCCGAAGACCATGGGCAGCGGCACCTGCGCCGCCTCCAGCCGGTCGGCGAGCCGGAGGTATTTCGCATTGGAGCCGACGAGACGCACGTAATCCCTGATGACGTGGAAGACCCAGAAGGCGTTGGCGGGACCCTGCAGGTGCCGGCCGACTTCGCGGTGGCAGGTCTTGAGTAACGCGATGATACGAGCAAGGTCGGCGCGGAGGTCTTTCTCCTCGAGGGTGCGGCCGTCGATGAAACGCAGCACCAGGATGCCCGTCTCGGCATGGACGATCTCCGGCGATAGGCCGGCGGCGTGCGCGGCGCGCTGGGCGGCGCGCTCGCGCTCACGGAAGATGTGGTGGGCCGGGATGTCGCCGCCGCAGCGCACGACGAATCTGGAAGCGCCGTCGGTGGCGACGAAAGCGAGGTTGGTCAGGCCACCCTTCAGAGGGACGAGCGAAATCTCCGATCGCCAGCAGGGCAACCGCGCGATGCGCTCTTCCAGGGTCCGGCTCCCCATAGGGTACTACTACCATGCGGGCCATTGCCTCCTCATCCTGAGCCTCGGACCTTCGATCTTCGAGGCGGCCGTGAGTACCCGACCTTCTCAGGGCGAGGCGCGTTTTGATGTATTGTCCCGCCATCATGGCTGCACCCACCCCCGAGATCAGCTTCGCCATCCCCTGCCATAACGAGGCGGAAAACCTGCCCGAGCTGGTGCGTCAGATCGAGGCGCAGATCGGCGCGCTGGCCCGCGCCTGCGAGATCGTCATCGTCGACGACGGCTCCGACGACGGGTCATGGGCCGTGCTGACGGAGCTCTCGGCCGGCCGGCCGCACCTGCGCGCCCTGCGCCTGGCTAGAAATTGCGGGCAGAGTGCCGCCCTCTACACCGCCATCCAGGCGACGCGCGGCGCCTTCGTCATCACCATGGACGCCGACCTGCAGAACGACCCGGCCGACGTGCCGAAGCTGCTCGCCACCCTGGTCGACACCGATTGTGCGTGCGGCACGCGACAGGCGGCGCGCGCCAAGGGCGATTCCTGGCTCAAGAAAACCATCTCCGCCGCGGCCAACGCCGTGCGCCGCAAGGTGCTCGGCGACGCCGCGACCGATGCCGGCTGCACCTACCGCGCCTTCCGCCGCGAGGCGTTCGCCGGCATCCCTTTCTTCAAGGGCTTTCACCGCTTCATTCCCGTCCTCATGGCCTTCAACGGGGCACGCGTGGTCGAGGTGCCGGTGGGCAACCGCGCCCGCCTGCACGGCCAAAGCCATTACGGACTCGGCCTGCTGGCACGCCGCGCCGCGGTGATCGACATGATCGCCGTGCGCTGGCTCAAGTCGCGATTGGTGACGATGAAGGTCAGCGAACGGATCGGCAGCGACCCGCCATGAGCGAGGAGATCGCGCTTACCGAGACGCCCGAGCCGGCGGCGCGAGAGGCGATCCTGCGCGATCTCATTGCCTTCAACACCGGGCAGGCGGGGCCGCAGGACTGGCGCAGCCTGGCGATGCTGGCGCGCAATGCACAGGGCGAGGTCACCGGCGGGCTGTGGACGCGCACGGCCTGGGGCTGGATGTATGTGGAGCTGCTGTTCCTCCCGGAGGACCGCCGCGGCAGCGGCCTCGGCTCCCGGCTCATGCGGTGGGCAGAGGACGAGGCGATCCGGCGCGGCTGCCGCCACGCCTGGCTGGACACGTTCAGCTTTCAGGCCAGGGGCTTCTACCAGAAACTCGGCTACCGGGTGTTCGGCACGCTCGACGATTACCCGGCCGGCCACAGCCGCTTCTTCATGAGCAAGAGCCTCACCGTATCGACCGAAGGCGCATGAGCCTCGAGTTCGTCCTCA
>VGEI01000194.1 GCA_016869415.1 Alphaproteobacteria bacterium | reverse complement strand
TGATATGGACGGCGACGGTACTGCCGACAGCGCCGAACAGGGCGAGTTGCGCCGCCAGCTCGGCGAGCTGATGCGCCAGCTCGGCGAGATGATGGGCAATATCCCCGGCGGCCTGGGCCGCGCCGAGCGCTCGATGCGCGATTCGGGTGATGCGCTGGAGCGCGGCGCGCCGGGCCGCGCCCTGCGACCGCAGATGGACGCGCTCGACCAGATGCGTGCCGCCGGCCGCGACCTTGCCCAGCAGATGATGGAACAGTTCGGCCAGGGCGAGGGCGAAGGCGAAGGGATGGAGGACGGGATCGAGCAGGCTCAGAACCGCGATCCTGCCGGCCGGCCGACGAACGGCCTCGGCGGCCTCGACGGGCGCGACGTCAACATCCCGGAAGCCAGTGACGTCCAGCGTTCTCGCGAGATTCTCGACGAGTTGCTGCGCCGGGCGGGCGAGCGCTTCCGCCCGGTGATCGAGCGCGACTATATCGACCGGCTGCTAAAGCGCTTCTGAGCGCGCTCGCTTCCGAGCGCAGACGGTTCTGAGAAATCCGGCTAATGCTGATCGACGAAGTCGACGGACATGCCCTTGGCACGCGGCGATGGCTGGCGGACCTCCGTGCGGAAGGTAGCCGATTCTCCCGCCTTCAACCGTGATGCCGGCACCGTGAACGTCCAAGTATAGACCTCCGCGTCGCCGTCGTCGCGCAGCGAACCACGCAGCGGAGGCACCGTCCGGCGGCCATCGGCGATGTTCGTCACCTTGCCTTCGATGACCAGCGCAGGTACCCGCTCGACCTCCACGCGGGCCGCCGTGACGTCGGTGATCTTGAGATAGCTGCCGGCCTTGGGAATCTCGAAGCCCAGCGCCTCAAACGCCAATTTGGTCTCGGGCAGCTCTTCCATCACCGTGTCGCGATTGTACGCCGCTGCGGCGAGCACACCCAAAGTCATCACGAAGAGCAGCCAGCAGGCGGCGATGGCGATACGCCCGACCAGGGAGCGTTTGCGCTCCGGCTTACGTCCACGCGACGATTTGACCTCCGGCATCGGCTCGGCCGACGGCGGCTCCGGTACCGATTCGGCTTGTATCCGCGTGTCACCGGCCGACTCGGGCCCCGGGGCTGGCTCGGGTGCCAGTTCGAGGGCCGGCTGCGGAGGCGGTTCGGGCTCCGGAGGTGGCGGGGGCGGCGGAGGGGGCGGGGGCGGCGCCTCGACCGCAGGGGGCGGCGACGCCGGCTTCGGCTTAGGCTTAGGCTGGGGCTTCTGCGGATCGCGGCGTGCCGGACCCGCGCGCAAGGGCGCCGCCGTGGGCATTGGCGCTGGCTCGGGCCGAAGATCGCGCCGAGACGCCATCCACTGATGCCGGCACTGGCTGCACCTTACCCGCCGGCCGGCTGCCCCTATGGCGGCCATGGCGATACGAAAACGGGAACCGCAATTCGGACAGCCGAGAATCATGAAGGCCTGTGCCTGGCACTCTGTCGTTCGAGAAGCTACCTCGCGGATTTTATAGGCTTGGCTTGGTCATGCTGACAAGCAAGGAACCCCGGAGCCTTGCCGCACGGTTTCGCTGCGTGCCATCCTGAAGTTCCGCCGGCACGACTCGCGGCGGGTCAAGTTCCCGCCGTCCTTTCGGCACGAGGTACCGCTCCGCCGTGGTCCGCTTCGAGAATGTCGGCATGCGTTATGGCCTGGGTCCCGAGATTCTAAGGGACATCTACCTGGATCTTGCACCCGGCTCGTTCCACTTCCTGACCGGTCCGTCGGGTGCCGGGAAGTCATCGCTGCTCAGCCTTCTCTATGTCGCCCGCCGGCCGACCCGGGGTATCGTCACCATGTTCGGCCGCGACTTGGCGACGTTGGGGCGCTCGGAGCTGCCCGGCCTGCGCCGACAGATCGGTGTCGTCTTTCAGGAGTTCCGCCTGCTCCCACATCTCTCGGCGCTAGACAACGTCGCCCTGCCCCTGCGCGTGTCCGGCCTGGACGAGGAGCAGGTCAGGGATCACGTCGTCGAGCTCCTGACCTGGGTCGGCCTCGGCGATCACCTGCACGCCAAGCCGGCGACCCTATCCGGCGGGCAGCAGCAGCGGGTGGCGATCGCGCGAGCGGTCATCACGCGGCCACGGCTGCTGGTCGCCGACGAGCCGACCGGCAATGTCGACGACCGCATCGCGCTACGCCTGATGCATCTTTTCGAGGAGCTGCACCGCCTGGGCACGACTGTAGTTATCGCCACGCACAACACCAACCTGATCGCCCGTTCGCGTCATCCCGAGCTTCGTCTCGACGGCGGGCGGATCACCCACGTGCCTCGGGCCGCCTGATGGCAAGCCGCCTTCGATCGCGTAGCCTTCTCCGGCAGGCCGGGTTGACGGCCGGCCCGGGCCCGGCGCTACGCCTGCGCGAGGCGCGGAACAAGCTGCGCCTCGACTGGATTGTGGCGACTATGGCATTTCTTGCCGCCCTGGCCTTTGCCGGAGCTCTGACGATGAGCGACCAGGCGGTGCACTGGCGCACCAGCTTGTCTGGAAGCCTCACCGTCGAGATTCCAGCCGAGTACGGCGCCAGCGCGGCGGACCTGTCGGCGGTATTGACTACACTCCGCGCGACACCGGGCGTGCAGCGCGCCGACCCGCTGACCCATGATCAGGTGGGCCGGCTGCTCGTCCCCTGGCTCGGCGCAAGTGCCCTTATCGAGACATTGCCGGTGCCGCAACTCATCGATGTCACCCTGTCGCCGGATGCGGTTATCGACGCGCCGGCTCTGGCCCGGCGCCTCGCCGAGGCCGCGCCGGGCGCCACGGTTGACGACCACGGCCGCTGGGTCGGCCACCTGCTGCGCCTCGCCACCCTCGCCTCACTATGTGCCTTGGTGGTAGTGGGGATCGTGGCGCTCAGCGCTGTCGTGGCGGTAACTATCACCACCCGCGCCGGTCTCGCCCTGCATCACGAAGCGATCGATCTGTTGCACCTGATCGGTGCTGAAGACCGCTACATTGCCGGCGAGTTCGCACGCGAAGCACTGCTGCTCGGGCTGCGTGGCAGCCTGCTCGGCGTCGCCCTCGCCATCGGCGCCCTCTACATCCTCATCGCCCTGGCCCCAACGCTCGAATCGGTACTGATCCCGACTCTCGCGCCTCGCCCCGGATCGGTCGCTACTCTAGCCCTCGTGACCGTCGTCGCCGGAGGACTCTGCGGTGTCACTGCGTGGGCGACGGTGATGAACGAACTGCGGAAGCAGATGTGATGCGGCTCGTCTTGCTCGATCGCGATGGTGTTCTTAACGAAGAGGTCCCCAACTACGTCAAGCATCCCGGCGAACTGCGGTTGCTCGCCGGCTCGGCCCGGGCCGTCGCGCGGCTCAACCGTGCCGGCACTAAGGTCGCGGTCTGCACGAACCAGTCGGCCGTCGGCAGAGGCATCATCGACGAGGCGATGCTTGAGCGCGTCCATCAGCAACTGCGCGAAGAGCTGGCACGCGAGGGCGCACATCTCGACGCCATCTTCGCCTGCACCGATCACCCCGATCGCGCCACCCGCCGGCGCAAGCCGGGGCCGGGGATGCTTGAGGAGGCACTCAGCCGTTTCAAAGCCACTCCTTCCGAGACGCCCATGATCGGTGATCACCGACGCGATCTCGAAGCCGCCCTGGCGGCCGGCTGTCAACGGCATCTGGTGCGTACCGGACACGGCGCCAAGGCACAGGCAGAGGGTATTCCGCCGGCGCTTCTGCCGGTGCGCGTACATGACGACCTTGCGGCGGCGGTCGCCGCCCTACTGGGGCCCGAGAGTGTCTGATGCGCCGGGGTTTAGCCCAACCCAGATCCGCACGCCGTGTGGCGAGCAGCATACTGCGCACCGCCCATCGCCTGCTCCTGGCGCTGAGCGTGATTGCCGCCACCTGGCTCGGCGGGCTGATCTGGTTCGCCGAAAGCATCCCCCGCGACCGTGACGCGCCGGCGCTGGCACAGGCGACGGACGCCATCGTCGTGCTGACCGGCGGTCCAGCGCGGCTGAAGGCCGGCTTGGCCGAACTCGAGGCCGGACGGGCCCGCAAGCTCTTCGTCTCCGGCGTCAATCCGCGCGTCGAATTGGCCGAGTTGCTACGGACGGCGGGTCAGCCGGCCAGCGCCGCCGAATGCTGTATCGTGCTGGGTTACGCCGCCGACAACACGCTCGGCAACGCCGCCGAGACCCGGCAGTGGATGGAGCGCGAGGGCTACCGCAGCTTGCGGCTGGTGACCGCGAGCTATCACATGCGACGCAGCCTGGCAGAATTCCGTCGCGCCATGCCGGCGGTCGAGATCGTCGCGCACCCCGTGTTCCCGGACGCCTTCATGCGCGACTCTTGGTGGTCGTTCCCGGGCACGCTGGCGCTCGTGGTCAGCGAGTATCACAAATACATGGCTGTTCTCGTGCGTGAACGGCTCACAGCGCCAGATGGCGGCCGATGAATCTCATCGTCCTTTGGCTGCGCTCGGCCCTATTCAACGCCCTGTTTTTTACCTTCACTGTCCTGGCGCTGCTCCTGAGCCTGCCCCTTTTGGCCATTCCGACAACGGTGATCGCCTTGTGGGTGGCACGCACCTGGGCACGCGGCGTGTTCTTCCTGCTGCGCCGAGTCGTTGGCCTGCGCTGGGAGCTGCGCGGCTCGCGCGAAGCACTGCGGCCGGGAGTTCTCGTGGCCTCGAAGCATCAATCCGCTTGGGACACGATCGTCTTCTTCCTGCTCCTCGACCGCCCGACTTACGTCATGAAGCAGGAACTGATGCGGATTCCCATCTATGGCTGGATATCGCGGCGCCAAGGACACATTGCGGTCGATCGCAAGGCCGGCGCGGCCGCCATTAGGAGGCTGCTGCGAGCGGCAAAGGCTGCTTTCGAGGCCGGCCACGCTATCGTCATTTTCCCGCAAGGGACCCGCACGGCGCCCGGCACCGTGGCGCCTTACCAACCCGGTATCGTCGGCCTCTATAGCGCGCTGGGCGTCCCGGTAGTCCCCGTGGCGCTTAACTCCGGCCTGTTCTGGGGGCGCCGCAGCTTCATCAAGCGGCCGGGGACGATTGTGATCGAAGTCCTGCCGGAGATCCCGCCGGGTCGCGAACGCACGGCATTCCTCGGCGAGCTCGAAGAGCAGATCGAGATCGCCACCGCCCGGCTCGAAGCGGAAGCGCGGGCGCAATTCAGCTCGCCGACAAACCGAGCTATCATGACGCCGACAACGGGGTCCGCCCCAGGGAGTGACCGATGATCGTCGTCGTACCGGACGTGCTGAACGCAGCGGAGCTCAAGCACATCCGCGAAACGCTGACGGATGAGGATTTCCTTGACGGGCGCGCCACTGCCGGCACGCGCGCTGTAGGCGTCAAGCAGAACCTGCAGACAGATCGCCGATCCGACCGTCTGTCGTCGCTGCAGACGATGATTCTAGCCGCACTCGATCGAAACGGATTGTTCAAAACCGCTATCGCACCGCGCAGAATCGTTCCGCCGCGCTTCAATCTCTACAAGCCGGGAATGCACTACGGCGACCACGTCGACAATGCGATCATGGGCGACGCCGGGGATCCGATCCGCATCGACTGCTCGTTCACACTCTTTGTCAGCGAGCCGGCGGATTACGACGGTGGCGAGCTCATCATCAAGAGTAGCTACGGGCCCACCTCGCTCAAGCTGCCGGCCGGGCACGCCGTCGCCTATCCCACTTATTTCTATCACGAGGTGACTCCCGTCCGCAGCGGCGCACGGCTGGCCTGCGTCAGCTGGCTGCAGAGCTTGATCCGCGACCCGGCGAAGCGAGAAGTGATCCTCGATCTGGCGCTGGCCAGCGACCGCGTCTCGGCGGGCGGCGGCCCAACGGCCAAGGAGGCCCTGGCCTTTCTCGACAAGGCACGCAAGAACCTGCTGCGCCTGTGGATCGAGACCTGACAGCTTAGCGGGCGCCCAATGACCATCCCCAACCAGGGCAACGTCCTGCTGACTTTCGTGACGCCGGTACTGGTGCGTCGTTGGCCGGATGCGGCCGATCTCAACCGGCGCCTGCGCGAAGTCATTCTCGCCGCCGAGAGCCGCGACCCCGGCATGGCCCGCAGCAATGTCGGCGGCTGGCACTCCAACGACGATTTCTTCAGCTGGGAAGATCCGGCCATTGGCGAGCTCCGCGCACGCGTCGCTGAAGGAACGCGCGAGATCACGCTGCATATCTGCGGCGAAGGGCTCAAGGGCCGCGACGCGGAAGTCGCCATATCCGGCTGGGCCAACGTGTCGCGCGATCGCGCCTATAACCGCCCGCACGACCATCTGCGCTACACTTGGTCGGGTGTCTACTATGTGACGCTGGGCGAGCAGGAGCCCGAACTGGAGAACAACGGCGCGATCGAATTCCTCGACCCGCGTCTCGGTGTCGATTTCAGCAATCTGCCGGGCGCTATGGTGGGGCCATTCCTGCGGGTGCAGCCGGAAGCATGCATGATGCTGATGTTTCCCAGCTGGCTGCGGCATTGGGTACATCCCTTCCATGGACGCGGGGAGCGTATCTCTATTGCCTTTAACGTCAATCTGCGATTTTGAACCCGAGACGCTGTGCCGTCGCGCCACATCGATTCGTCACGTCACAAACTCCAAGCCCGCACCGCCAAGAAGCGACTATGATGCTGCTATGACTCTGTCGCTGCCGCAACAAGGCAATATCTTCTACGCATTCTCGACTCCGATCCTGATGCGTACCTGGCCGGATTCAGCGCAGCTCAATGCGAGCCTGCAGGAACTCGTTCTTGCCAAAGAGCGCGACAGCAAGGGAGTCACCAAGAGCAATCTGGGCGGCTGG
>VGEI01000193.1 GCA_016869415.1 Alphaproteobacteria bacterium | reverse complement strand
GGCGATCAATTCTTTGCGACGCCCAAACACCGAGCCCTGGAGAGAGTCGCAATGGAGAAATTGGACCGCGCGGCCGAATTCCTCGATCGCGCCCATCGCGAGCGGCGACGCTACGAGAACCTGCCGCGCGAGATCGCGCCAGACGACCTCGCAGAGGCCTATGCGGTGCAGCGGCGGCTGCACGCGCTCCGGCGACCTCGGCTCGGCGAGATCGTCGGCTGGAAGATCGCGGTAACGACACCGGCGATGCGCCGCATCCTCGCCCTGCCACGTCCGGTCGTGGGCGGGATCTTCGCCGGACAGGTCCATCGCTGCCCGACGACGATCGCGATCTCGGATTTCGGGCGCGCCTGCCTCGAATTCGAGATCGCGCTGCGTCTCGCTGCCGACCTCCCAGGCCGCGAACAGCCCTATCTTCGCGCCGAATTGCAGGCAGCCGTCGGCGCCGCCTGTCCGGCCTTCGAACTTGTCGACGACCGGCATGCAGACTACGCCGGGACCCAGGGGCTCAGCCTGTGCGCGGATAATGCCTGGAACGCCGGTATCGCGTGCGGCGAATGGGTCGAGGATCCGCCGCAGGCGACTCTCGATACCGCCAGCGGACGGGTCGAGTGGGACGGCGCGCCGGCGGGGCAGGGAGAAAGCACGCCTCTCGACGCCCTTGGCTGGCTTGCCAGCGAACTTGCCCACGCGGGGCTGCCGCTGCGCCGAGGGATGATCGTCATGAGCGGAAGCCTCGTCGCGACACGCTACCCCGCCGCAGGTACGAAGGCCCGATTCGCCGCTGACGGTCTCGGCGCGATCGAGATCGCCTTCGAGTGAACGCCGCCGCCCCCTCGCGTCACTCGATGCCGAGACGGGACTGCCCGCGCTAGCTAGTAGCCCGCCGCACGATCGACCGGGTGCGCCGGCGGCTCCCCGCGCAGGAGCCGCCGCACATCCGCGGCGAGCTGCACCGCCGCCGAATCCGGATGCGGCGCGCCGGCGACGTGCGGGGTGATCATCACCCGCGGATGGCGCCAGTAGGGATGGTCGGCGCGCAGCGGCTCGACCTCGAACACGTCCAGCGTCGCCTCCGCCACATGCCCCGAATCGAGCGCTGCGAGCAGGGCATCGTCGTCGATCACCTCGCCGCGGCCGATGTTCACCAACGACGCGCCGCGCGGCAGCGCCGCCAGCGCCGGCGCATCGAGGATGCGCCGCGTCGCCTCCGTCAGCGGCAGGCTGACCAGCAGGATGTCCGTGCGCGCGAGGAAGGCGTGAAGCCCCTCGGCGCCGGCGAAGCAGGCCATGCCGCGCTCCGCGCGGGCGCGCCGCGCCCAGAGATTGACGGGGTAGCCGAGCCGCGCCAGCAGCTCCGCCGATTCCTGGACCATGCTGCCATAGCCCATGAAGCCGATGCGCCGCTCCTCCGGAAAGGTCGGGAAGCGGAAATCCCAGCGGCCTTCCTGCTTCATGCGGACGAAATGCGGGAAGTCGCGGTGGATGCCGATCACCGTCACCAGGATGTACTCGGTGATGCCGCGCACCTGCTGCGGATCGACCAGCCGGCCGACCGGCAGATGGGTGGCGAGGGTCGGCTCGCGGATCAGGTGATCGACACCGGCCCCCAGGATCAGCGCGCCCCGCAGGTTCGGAAGCTGCCGGATCGCGTCGCCCGGCTCCGGCTGGTTCTTGGAGACGATGATGACCTCGACCTCGCGGGGGTCGCCCAGCGCCGGCCATTCGCGCAGCGCGATATCCGGCATCGCCCGGCGCAATGCATCGCCCCAGCGCGAGGGCGGCTTCATGCCGGTCATGAGAAGGACGGCGGGCGCGGAGGCGGACATGGGATATGGCGCATCGTGAGGACGGGATCATCCTTGAAGCACCGCGCGTGCCATGAGCGCAAGCCGTGCGCGCTCCGCATGCTGAAGATTTCAATCGGTAGACCTTAAAATTTGATTGCTCATTCAATTCGTCTCTGGCACGCTCCTTGCTGCCCTGGGCGGGGGCCCACGGCGAACAATGTGGCTTCGGGAGGATGCTGATGGCGCGTTCGGCCGTAAGACTGCAACCGATCGACGACGAGGAGAGGCGCTGCCGCGTGGAGCTGGCGGCGGCCTACCGGATCTGCGCGCGCGAAGGCCTCGACGACGGGATCTGGACGCATTTCTCGGCGCAGGTGCCGGGCAGCCCGGACCGCTTCCTGCTCAAGCCGCATGGCATCCTGTTCGAGGAGGTGTGCGCGAGCAACCTCATCGTCGTCGATCTCGACGGCAACATGATCGAGGGCGAGGGGGAGTGGGAGCCGACGGCGTTCTACATCCACTCCCGCATCCACGCGGCCTATCCCAGCGCCAAATGCATCCTGCATACGCACATGCCCTACGCGACGGCGCTGTCCGACCTGCCGGACCACCGCCTGCCGATGTTCAGCCAGACGGCGGTGCGCTTCCGCAACCGGATCTCCTACTACAACTCCTATGACGGGCTGGCCCTGGAGGCATCGGTCGCCGATCGCCTGGTCGCCGCGATGGAGGGGCGGGACATCCTGGTGATGGCGCATCACGGGGTGAACGTCTCCGGCCACAGCGTCGCCGATGCGCTCTACACGCTGCACTATTTCGAGGCGACCTGCCGGGAGCTTGCGCATGTGCGCACCCTGGCGGCCGGCGCGCCCCTGACCGAGCTGCCGGACGACATCGCGGCGCTGACCTTCAGCCAGCTCGAGGACGAGCGGCGTGACTACGCCCATGTCCATCTCGCTGCGTACATGCGCGTGCTCGATCGCGAATGCCCCGACTACCGGAACTGACCGGTGGGGCGCCATACCGAAACAGGAGGGGTAGGGACATGACCAGGCAGTTTGGACTGAGCCGCCGCGGCTTCATCGGCGCGGGCGCGGCGACCGCGGTGATCGGCTCGATGGGCGCGCCGGCGCGCGCGCAGGCGAAGGAGCTGGTGGTGGGTCACTGGGGCGGCGCCGGCCCCAAGACCATCCGCAGCGCGATCCTGCCGGAGCTCCAGGCGAAGTTCGCCGGCTCCCGCATCTTCATCCGCGAGGGCGGCGACCTCGACCGCAAGGCGATGCTGGAGGCCAATCCCAACAATCCGGAGATCGACGTCTACTATCTCTCGGGCATCGACGCGAAGCAGCTCGCCGAGCGCGGCCTCACGGACCTGCCGGATCCGAAGCTGGTGCCGGAGCTGGCGGACATGTACCCGCTGGCCAAGGACGGCGCCTACGGCGTCTACCTGCATGCCCTGGCGATCATCTACAACCCGGAGAAGGCGAAGCCGGAGTCCTGGTTCGACCTGTGGAAGCCGGAGTATCGCGGCCGCATCTCCGTCCCCAACTCCAAGACCATCGTCAACCAGGGGTTCGTCGTCACCATCATCCGCGCCATGGGCGGCAAGGAGACCAACCCCAAGGACGTCGAGGAGGCGCGCAAGAAGCTCCTCGAGCTGAAGCCCAACATCGTCGTCCAGCACACCGGCACCAGCCAGGCGCTGACGGTGATGAAGAGCGGCGACACCTGGCTCAGCATGGCGGTTGCCGGCTACGCGTATCAGGCGAAGGAAGGCGGCCAGTCGGTCGACGTGCTGCTGCCGAAGGAGGGGGCCCTGGGGGCGCTCGACGCCATCGGCGTCGCCAAGAACTCCAAGAACAAGGAGATGGCCTACGAGTACGTGCGCATGGCCATGTCGCCGAAGGTGCAGGCCGTGTTCGCGGACGAGAACTACTGGGGCCCGACCAACGGCAAGACGCAGCTTGCGGAGAAGACGGCCGCCAAGGTGGTCCATGGCGAGGCCGCGGTCGCCAAGCTGATCACCCCCGACTGGGCGGCGGTCACGGCGATGCGCGCCGAGTGGATCGACTGGTGGGACAAGAACATGGTGTGAGGCCGCGGCCGAGCTGATGGGGGACGAGGCGGCAACGGCATCGCGCGCGACGCGGTCGATCGAGCAGGCGGGAGGCGGCCGGGGGGCGTCTCTCGCCGATCGCGTCCACGCCTGGAAGGAAGGCCGCTGGGCCTTCCTTCCAGGCCTCGCCCCCGTTCTTCTGCTCTATGGGGTGCTGCTGGTCCTGCCGATGCTGCTGCTCGGCCGGTACAGCTTCTATCGCACGCGCCGCGGCACCGCGGAGGTGATCGACAGCTTCACCGTCGATGCCTTCGTGCGCTTCTTCAGCGATGCCTTCTATCTGGGCATCCTCCTGGACACGATGATCGTCGGGTTCGTGGTGGTGCTGATCTGCGCCGTCCTCGGCTACCCGCTGGCCTATTTCCTGGCCGGGCTCCGGCGCTGGAAGGCCGTGTTCCTGATGATCGTGCTGGCGCCCTTCTTCGTCAGCCAGGTGGTGAAGACCTATGGCTGGATGGTGATCCTGTCCAACCAGGGCTTCCTCAACTGGCTGCTGATAGAGAGCGGGCTGGTGAGCGAGCGGCTGCGGATGCTCTACAACCGCACCGGCGTGATCGTCGGGATGGTCCACATCCTCATCCCCTTCATGATCCTGACGCTGGAAAGCGTGATCCGGCAGATCCGGCCGCAGGTGCTCGACGCCGCGCGCAGCCTGGGCGCGCGCGAATGGCAGGTCTTCTTCAAGGTGATCCTGCCGATGAGCCTGCCGGGCCTCGTCGCCGGCTCGCTGCTGGTGTTCTCGCTGGCGATCAGCATCTTCACCACGCCCGCGCTGATGGGCGGCGAGCGCGTGCAGCTGATGTCGAACTTCATCTACAAGCGCGCCGTCTCGATCATCGACTGGCCGCTCGCGGCGGTCGCCTCCTGGGTGCTGCTGGTGCTGGCGCTGCTAACGGTGATCGTCTGCCTCAAGGTCCTCATGCCCAAGCGGATGCGGGCATGACGGCCCTGCGGCGGGTCTCGCCCTTCCAGGCGGGCTTCTGGCTGCTGGCGATGGCGACGCTGGTGTTCCTGCTGGCGCCGATCGTCATCGTCGTGCTGGCCTCCTTCAACGACAACCAGGTCCTCTCCTTCCCGGTCGACCGCTTCTCGCTGCGCTGGTATCGCGCGGTCTGGGAGGATTTCGAGCTCCTCGAATCGGTGCGGGTCAGCCTGATCGTGGCGGCGATCGCGACGGTGCTGGCGCTCGCCCTCGGCATTCCCGCGGCCTTCTCCCTGGCGCGCTACAAGTTTCCCGGGCGCGACATGATCAGCGCCTTCCTGCTGTCGCCGCTGCTGATCCCGCTGATCGCGCTCGGCCTCGCCGTGCTGCTGCTCTACGCCGCGGCCGGTCTCCGGCCCAGCCTCACCGGCTTCATCCTGATGCATGTGCTGATCACCGTGCCCTACGTGATCCGCACCGTGCTGGCGGTCCTGACGCAGCTCGATCCGGCGCTGGAGGAGGCGGCGCTCAGCCTCGGCGCGGACGATCTCCGGACCAAGTGGCTCGTGACCATGCCGCTGATCCGCCCGGGCATCATCGCCGGCGGCTTCTTCGCCTTCATGACCTCGCTCGACAACGTGCCGGTCTCGATCTTCCTCGGCTCGTCGCGCATGACGACGCTGCCGGTGCGGATCTATGGCCAGGTCGAGTCCTACGGCATCGACCCGGTCTTCGCGGCCGTGTCGACCCTACTGATCGCCGCCACTCTCGCCATCATGATCGCGCTCGACCGCATCATCGGACTGGACCACCTGAAATGAGCGCCATCGTCTTCGACCAGGTCGCGAAATCCTTCGGCCCGGTGCGCGCCGTCGCCGGCTGCTCGCTGGAGATCGCCGATAGCAGCTTCCTCGCCATCCTCGGGCCCAGCGGCTGCGGCAAGACCACGCTCCTGCGCATGCTCGGCGGCTTCCTCACCCCCGATGCCGGGCGCATCCTGATCGGCGGGCGGGAGGTCACGCATCTGCCGCCCTTCCGGCGCAACCTCGGCTTCGTGTTCCAGAGCTACGCGCTGTTCCCGCATCTCACCATCGCCGACAACGTCGCCTTCGGCCTGCGCATGCGCCGGCTCGGCGCGGCGGAGGTCGCGGCGCGGGTGCGCAAGTATCTGGAGCTGGTGCGCCTGCCGGGGGCAGAGGACCGCTATCCCGATCAGCTCTCCGGCGGCCAGCAGCAGCGCATCGCGCTCGCCCGCGCGCTCGCGATCGAGCCGGACGTGCTGCTGCTCGACGAGCCGCTGAGCGCCCTCGACCGCAAGCTGCGCGAGGAGATGCAGGCGGAGCTGAAGGAGATTCAGGCGGCCCTCGGCGTCACCACGCTCCTGGTCACGCACGATCAGGAGGAGGCGCTGACCATGGCCGATCGCATCGTCGTGATGTCGGCGGGGCGGGTTGAGCAGGTGGGCCCGCCCGAGGAGATCTACGAGGCGCCGCGCACCCGGTTCGTGGCGGATTTCGTCGGCGTGTCGAACTTCTTCGAAGGCGCCGTCGTGGCCGGGGAGCCTGGTCTGTTCCGCACCTCCGGCGGCACCACCTTCCGCATCGCGGCGAACGGGCATGCGCCTGAGGGCGGCCTCGTCCTCAGGCCGGAGAGGATCACCGTGCATCGCAGCCGGCCGGCGGCGACGCCGGCGAACCTGCACCCGGCGCGGATCGTGCGCGTGCTCTACCAGGGGCAGAAGACGCGGGTGGACCTGAAGCTCGCCGATCTCAGCCTGACCGCGATGGTGCCCAACGCGCGGCGCGGCGCGGGGCTCGCCCTCAACGACGAGGTCTTCGTCGAGATCGATCCCGAGGGCTTCCGCAGCCTGGCGCGCTGAGCTACACCGCGCCGGCGATGTCTTCTCGCGACGCGGCGCGCCTCCGGGGGTTCAAGCTGCATCTCCAGCTCTATGCGCTGGCGATGGTGGGGCTGCTGCTAGATAGGGAAAATAAAAGCCATCCCGCCTCGTACGTCAAGCGCCGGGCGGCGCGGGATTTGCCGGCGGCGTGCACG
>VGEI01000192.1 GCA_016869415.1 Alphaproteobacteria bacterium | reverse complement strand
TTCATTGCCGCGTCAGCCAGGCCGGGCTGCACGAGATCGCCGGTCATCGTCTCCTCGTCGGGGGCGGCGCCGGCAATCGGCCTGATGTCGTGCCAGCGCAAGGTATCGGCAACGCCGCGTAGCGCCGGGCGTAGCACGGAGCCGATCTCGCCCGCCGCCCCGGTGAGGAGAAGGCGTCTGGGTTTGTTGGGAGCAGATGGCATGGCAGTGACTCAGTAAGAGGAATAGTCGTCACCCCGGCGAAGGCCGGGGTCCAGTCTTCTCCGGAGAAGAGTCTGGATGCCGGCCTGCGCCGGCATGACAGACTATAAGAGCGCCTCCCGCGCTTGCCACCTCGGCGCTTCGCGAAGCGAAGGCGCCTCGCAACGCTACGCGTTGCGGATAGCAAGCGCTGCGGCGCTGTCGCGCAACGCTTCGCGTTGCGCTAGCCGTCCACCGAAACCTTGGCGTCGGTGATGATCTTCTCGAACTTCGCCGCCTCGCCGGCGACGAAGGCTTTGGCCTGGGCCGGGGTCTGCGACTGGGGCAGCACGCCCATCTTCTCGAAACGGTCCTTGACCGTCGCGTCCTTGAGCGCCGCCTCGATCGCCCGGTTCAGCTTCTCCACCACCGGGGCCGGCATGCCCGCCGGCCCGAAAACGCCGAAGTAATTCACCAGCTCGTAGCCGGCCAGATGCTCGTGGATCGACGGCACGTTGGGCAGCTGCGGCATGCGCTCCCTGGAGGTCACGGCGATGGCACGGATGCGGCCCGCCTCGATATGCGGCAGGGCCGCCGGCAGGCTGTTGTAGCCCATCGCGATCTGGCCGGCGGCGATGTCGGTGACCGCCGGGGCCGCACCACGATAGGGCACATGCACCGTCTGCACGCCGGCCATGGTGTTGAACAGCTCGCCTGCGAGATGCTGCAGGTTGCCGATCCCCGAGGAGGAATAGGACAGCTTGCCGGGATTGGCCTTGGCGTAGGCGATGAGCTCCGGCACCGTCTTGAACGGCTGGTCGGCATGCGCCATGAGGACGATCGGGGCCTTCACCGCGACATGGATGGGCAGCAGATCCTTGATCGGGTCGTAGGTGATCTTGCCCTTGAACAGGGCGCCGTTGGCCGCCGTCTCGCCGCCGCCGCCGAGCAGCAGCGTGTAGCCGTCGGCGGGCGACTTGGCCACGGCATCGGCGGCAATCATGCCTGCCGCTCCGGCCCGGTTCTCGACCACGAAAGGCTGGCCCAGGGCCTGGCGCAGCGGCTCGCCGAGCAGGCGGGCGGTGGCGTCCTGACCGCCGCCGGCCGGGTAGGGGACGAGGATGCGGACCGGCCGGTTCGGCCAATCAGCCTGAGCAAGATTGGCTACCTGAGCAAGACTGGCTGCCTTCGCGCTGGCGCCGCGCGGCAAGACCAGAGCAGCCGTCAGGGCGGATGCGCCCGCGATGAAATGGCGACGCGTCGTCATGGCGGTGTCCTCCTCAGGATCGTTCGAGCGGGGCGGATTTTGAAACGATATTGTGCGGAGCCGCCGCGGAATACAATCCGCGTTTCCAGGGCACCCGGAATTCGCGGCACCGCCATGCGAAGGCTTGCGGGCCTGTAGGGAAAGTCAGTATCACTACGCCCTCTTTAGACGACAGGAGCAGTCATGAAATCGCGCACAAGAAGGGTATGGCCAAACGCAAGAGCCGCGAGCGCGAGGAGCGGCGGGCCAAGCTCGTCGCCCTGGGGCTGATGAAGCCCAAGGCCAAGAAGGCTAAGTAAGAGGACCGGTGACGCGGCGGGCGCCTCCCGCGCAATCCAGGCGCGGTCGCTCTGCCGCCCGGCGCCGGTCAGAGTCGACGCGTAAGGCCAGCGGAAGAGAAAGAGCGCTCTCGCGCAATTGAAGACAATTGCGCTGCCGCGCTATCGCGCAAACGCTAGGCGTTTCGCCGCGCTTACTGCGCTTCGATCTTCGCCTCTTTCACCAGCGCCGCCCATTTGTCGATCTCGGCGACGGTGAAGGCGTGCAACTCCTCGGGCGTCGAGCTGTCGAGCTCGAAGCCGGTCTCGGCCATCTTGGCCTGGAAGTCGGGCCGCGACAGCCCGTCGCGCGCCGCCTTGTTGAGCGCGGCAATCACCGCAGCAGGCGTGCCCTTGGGGGCGTAGAGCCCGAACCAGGTGGTGAGCTCGAAGCCCGGCAGGGTGCCGGCCAGCGGCGGCACGTCGGGCAGCAGGCGGCTCGGCGCCTTCGAGCTGACGGCAAGCGCGCGCACCTGGCCGGACTTGATCTGGCCGAGGCCCGCTGACATGTCGACGAACATCATGGGCACGCGGCCGCCAATGACATCGACCAGGGCCTGCGGCGGCGAGCGGAAGCTGACCTGGGTCATGCCGAGGCCCAGCCGTTCCGAGAGCGCAGCACTGGGAATCAGGTTGCCCGAGGAGCCTTGCGCGTAGAACGCCTTGTCCTTGTTGGCCTTCACCCAGCTGACGAACTCGGTCACGCTCTTTGCCGGCACCTCGTTGTTGACCACCATGACCTGGGCGATGGCACCCATTCGGGTGATGGCGGCAAAGTCCACCCGCGGGTTGTAAGTCAGCTGCTTGAACAGGGAGGGATTGGCGGCCTGCGTGGTGCTCGAGCCGGCGAGAAGCGTGTAGCCATCGGCCGGCGCCTTGGCCACATGGTCGGCGGCGATCGAGCCCTGGGCGCCGACCTTGTTGTCGATGATGACCGGCTGCTTGAGATCGGCCGACATCAGCTCGGCCAGCGGCCGTACCAGGTTGTCGGTCGCCGTGCCCGGCGCGAAGCCGACGACGATGCGGATCGGCCGGCTGGGGTAGGGCTGCGCCTCCGCCAGCGAAGGCAGGAGCAGCAGGACGAGTGCGGCGACGGCGCGGAACATGGACGGCCTCCCCAAATTTATTTATCGCCCGACCAGTATAACATCGGGCCGGGCAGAAACTAGAGGAGGAGGCGCGTGACGCGGTCGAGGTCGGCCGGGTCGGCGGGGTGGTAAAAGGTCTGGCCGAAGAGCAACATCGTCGGCTCGCTGCTGCCGTGCGACAGCGGCAGGTAGAGGCGCCGCACCATAAGGAAGCGTTTCTCCCGCAGGCGGAACGCCGACTCGCCGAGCATCGGCCGGCGGTGGCGCAGCATGTCGGCCGCTAGCGAGACCATGAACTCGAGATACTCGCCGTGAGCGTAGTCCCCTACCTGCTTGCCGGTGGGGTCGAGGCCAAGCCCCTCGACGATCGCCGTGCCGACCAGGCGCATCCGGCTGTTGCGCAGATCCCCGGCGTCGAGCTCGGCCAGGCCGACATGCGGCAGCAGCTTCGGTCCGAGCCCGTGTGGCGAGATATCGGCGCGGTTCGGAAAGGGGCGCGTGCCGCGCCGCGACTGCCAATAGTCGTAAAGCGCGAGAAGCGTGGCATCCTCGCGCAGCGCGGCAGGCAAACCGTCATGGCCGGACATGGCGGACCCGTTGTCACTCGGCATGGCGGTACAGAATCTTCAACCCTCGGCAGCGGAAGACAGCGAAAACACGAGATACTCGTTGAAGGTCGAGGGTAATGATCGTGAAAGCGAAGATTTGAGATAATGGCCTGCTATTGCCTATTTTTATTTTAAGGCCAATAGAGAAACTCGGTCATAGCGTGCGCCAACGGCAAGATCCACTACTCCAATACTGACTCGGCTCGTGCTGTAGGTCCGGCAGGCAGCGAGGCGACGAGGGCAGGGCCAAGCGCCAGCGGCTGAGATCACCGCGGATACTCGATGCGTACCACCTCGATGGTCGTGGGGCCTGATGGCGTGCGCAGCTCCACCGTGTCGCCGACCCGCGCCTTGAGCAGGGCGCGGGCGATGGGCGAGATCCAGCTCACCTCGCCGCGAGAGAGATCGGCCTCGTCGACGCCGCGGATGGTGACGGTCTTTTCGGTGTCGTCCTCGTTTGCGTAGGTTACGGTGGCGCCGAAGAACACCTGGTCGCGGTTCTTCTATGCCGCCGGGTCGACGACCCGGGCGATCTCCAGCCGCTTGCCGAGAAAACGCACGCGCCGGTCGATCTCGCGCAGCCGCTTCTTGCCGTAGAGATAGTCGCCGTTCTCCGAGCGGTCGCCGTTGCCCGCTGCCCAGGAGACCACTTCAACGATCTTCGGCCGCTCGACGCGCAGCAGCTGCTGCAGTTCGTCTTGCAGCCGCTTCAGGCCGGCCGGCGTGATGTAGTTCGGCTGCCCGGCAGGCAACACCGGGCTGTCATCGGCGCCATCATCGTCCGGGGCGTCGTCGTTTTCCTTGGTGAAGGCCTTGGACATCGGCGCAATATGGGCGCCCAAGGCGGGCGTGACAACTGCCGAGCATTGTCTTACAAGGCGCAGCCATGCGTGACGAAATCAAGGCCATCGCCGCCGACATCCAGCAGTCGCTCGAGCTGCTGAGGAGGCATCTTTGACTGGGACAAGGCCAACCGGCGTCTCAGCGAGCTGACCGCTCTCGCCAACGATCCGAGCCTGTGGAGCGATTCGCAGAAAGCCCAGGGTCTGCTGCGCGAACGCGCGCATCTTGAGAAATCGATCGGTGTGGTGAAGGGCCTGCAGCAGGAGCTCGACGACGCCACGACCCTGATCGAGCTCGGCGAGGCCGAGAACGACGCCGCTACCGTGACCGAGGGCGAGAACCAGATCCGCGCTCTCAAGACGGCGGCCGAGAAACGTGGCCTCGAGGCGCTGCTCTCGGGCGAGGCGGACGGCAACGACTGCTTTGTCGAGATTCATGCCGGGGCGGGCGGTACGGAATCACAGGACTGGGCCTCGATGCTCCTGCGCATGTACATGCGCTGGGCCGAGGCGCACGACTACAAGGTCGAGTTCCTCGAAGAGAGCCCGGGCGAAGAGGCCGGCATCAAATCGGCGACGCTCAAGGTCAGCGGCGCAAACGCCTACGGCTGGCTCAAGACCGAGAGCGGCGTGCACCGGCTGGTGCGCATCTCGCCCTACGATTCCAACGCCCGGCGCCACACCTCGTTCTCATCGGCCTGGGTCTTTCCTGTGGTCGACGACAAGATCGACATCGTGGTCAACGAGGGCGATCTGCGCATCGACGTCTACCGTGCTTCGGGGGCCGGCGGGCAGCACGTCAACAAAACCGAATCTGCGGTGCGCATGACGCATCTGCCGACGGGCATCGTCGTCGCCTGCCAGAACGACCGCTCGCAGCACAAGAACCGGGCTGAGGCGATGAAGATGCTCAAGGCCCGGCTCTACGAGGCCGAGCTCAAGAAGCGCGAGGCGGCCTCGGCGGCGATCGAGGCGGCCAAGACCGATATCGGCTGGGGCCACCAGATCCGCTCCTACGTCCTGCAGCCCTACCAGATGGTCAAGGATCTGCGCACCGGCGTGCAGACCTCGGACACCAAGGGCGTGCTCGACGGCGACCTTGATCTCTTCCTCGAGGCCTCATTGGCCCAGCGCCTCAAAGGTGGAGCCGGGCAGCCGGTGCAGGATATCGAGTAGCCGCTCCTACGGCGTCGGCGTCGCCATGTCCGACTTGCCGTAGACCAGCGAGACGCGGGCATCCGATGGGATGCCGGGCATCGTCGCTTCCCAGTCCCCGTAAGCCGCGCGTAGCTCTTTCAGCCGCTCCGGATCCCGTTTCGCTAGATTGGCGCGTTCGCGGGAATCGGTCGCCAGGTCGTAGAGAAACTCGTCGCCCTCGAGTTGCAGGTATTTCCACTTGCCGCTGCGCACCGCCCGCTGCTGACGATGGCTCATGCGCCAGAACAGCCGGCGCGGCACCGGGCCTCCGGCATCGGTCATCGGCGCCAGCAGGTTCACGCCGTCCGGCTGGTAATCGGAATGCGGCGGGACGCCGGCCGCCGCCAGCAGGGTCGGCAGCCAGTCCATGGTGATGGCCACCTGCGGCGTGACGCGGCCGGCGGCGACGCGCGCCGGCCAGTGCGCGATCAGCGGCACGCGGATGCCGCCCTCCAGCAGATCCATCTTCTTGCCGACGAACGGCCAGGTGTCGGAGAAGCGCTCGCCGCCATTGTCGCTGGTGAACACGGTCAGCGTGTTCTCCGCCGCGCCGGCCGTCTTCAGCGCCGCCAGGATGCGGCCGATACCCTCATCCATGTGGCGGATCATGGTGCGGTAAGTCTCGACCGAGCCGCCGTCGGTGTGATGCAATGCATTGCCGATGCGCTTCGATTCAGCTTCGTCGCCGCGCGTCTCCCACGGCCAGTGTGGCGCCGTGTAGTTGACGCTGAGCAGGAAAGGCCCTTTCTGCCGGGCGATGAACTCCACCGCGTGGTCGCTGATCAGGTCGGTGAGGTAGCCGGTGCGCCGGCTTGCCGCGCCGTTCTCGAAGAGGTCGTGCGTGCCGCCGCGGTCGCAATGAGTGAAGTAGTCGACCCCGCCGCCCAGCGGCCCGAAATGCTCGCCGTAGCCGCTCTTCAGCGGCCCGAAATGCGGCGGATAGCCGAGATGCCATTTCCCCGACAGCGCCGTGGCGTAGCCGGCATCGCGTAGCAGCGAGGGCAGGGTGGGGTGCGAGGGCGGCAGGCCGAGATCGTCGCGCCCGCGGGCGTTGCCGGCCAGCGGCTCGTCGAGCGCGCCGCGCAGCCGGTACTGGTAGCGCCCGGTCATCAGCGCGAAGCGCGTCGGCGAACAAACCGGAGAATTGGCGTAGCCGTCGGTGAAGCGCAGCCCCTCGGCCGCCAGGCGGTCGAGCGACGGCGAGACGTCGCCGCGTGCGCCGTAGCAGCCGAGATCGGCGTAGCCGAGATCGTCGGCCAGGATGAGGACGAAATTGGGCCGGGGCACGTGGATTGGCGCCTGTCAGTCCGCCTTGAAGCCCGAGGCGCGGATCACCGGTCCCCAGCGGTCGTAGTCGGCCTTGAGGATGCGTGCGAGATCGGTGGGGCCCAGCCCGGTCGGCTCGAGATTCATCGCCTCAATGCGCGGCTTGGTATCGGCGGCGAGTGT
>VGEI01000191.1 GCA_016869415.1 Alphaproteobacteria bacterium | reverse complement strand
AGCAATCAAGGCCACCCATTGCCGCATAGGCCTGGTCGATCAGCGCCGCGTGGCCGGCAAGGTCGGCAATATCGGCCCTGGCGAACACGGCGCGCCGGCCTCGTTGTCCAATGCCGGCGAGAGTCTCCTCGGCCGCCGCGTCGCGCTCGAGATCGGCCAGAAGGATGTCGAAGCCGGATTCGGCCATAGCCCAGGCGATGCCGCGCCCCAGGCCGCGGCGGCCTCCGGTGATGAGCGCGGCCGGTACACGCTGGCCTGCTTGCTGATTCATGGTCCCGTCGTCGCCGGTTTGCTTTAGGATTTCAGGGTAGAACAAGCATAGGGACAGAAGCGTGACGAAGCAAAATACCAAGCTACTGCGTGTCGGCCTTGCCGGCCTGGGCGCCGTCGGTCAGCCGGTGGCGCACCGGCTGCTGGACGGCATGAACGGCCTGCTCCTGGCGGCCGTGTCGGTGCGTGATCCGGTCAAGGCGAAGCGGGCGATTCCGAAACTGGGCGATTCCGTCGCCTTCGTCGAGCCGGCTGCGCTGGCAAGCCTGTGCGACGTCGTGATCGAGGGCCTGCCGCCTGCGCAGTTCCTGGCCGTAGCGCGCCCGACGGTCGACGCGGGCAGGATTCTCATGCCGCTCAGCGTCGGCCAGCTGCTGATCCACACGGACCTGATCGAGCGCGCCCGGGCCACGGGGGCGCGCATCCTGCCGCCGACCGGTGCATTGCTCGGCCTCGATGCCGTGCGCGCGGCGGCCGAAGGCGAAATTCATTCCGTCACCATGGTGACCCGCAAGCCGCCTGGCGGCCTCGACGGCGCGCCGTATCTCGTGGAGAAGGGTATTTCGCTCGCAGGACTGAAGGAGCCGCTGAAGGTCTTCGACGGCAGCGCCCGCGACGGCGCTCGTGGCTTTCCGGCGAACGTCAACGTGGCGGCTGCCCTCAGCCTGGCCGGCATCGGACCGGACCGCACGCAGCTGCAGATCTGGGCCGATCCGGGTGTCGACCGCAACATCCACCGCATCGAGGTCGAGGCCGACGCGGCGCGCTTCTCGATGCAGATCGAGAACGTGCCTTCGGCCGAGAATCCGCGCACCGGTAAGATCACCGGGTTGAGCACCCTCGCCGCGCTGCGTGGGCTGGTCTCCGAGCTGCGCGTCGGCAGCTGAGGAGATCGGTGAGCGGCGGATCAGGCGATGACGCGGAGGCTGCCGGCAAGCGGCCCGGTGGAGAGACGCTGCGCTACGGCTGGACGACTGGTGCCTGCGCGGCCGGCGCCTCGCGTGCGGCGCTTGAGGCGCTGCTGACCGGGCGTTTTCCCGATACCGTCTCTATCGCTCTGCCGCGCGGCCAGAGGCCGGTCTTCACTGTGGCCTACGCGGAACTAGGCGAGGGCCGCGCCACCGCCGGTATCGTCAAGGACGCCGGCGACGATCCGGACATCACCCATGGGGCGCTGATCCGCGCGACGGTGGAACGCGCTCCACCAGGCAGCGGTGTGATGTTTCGCGCCGGCGAGGGCGTGGGCACGGTGACCCGGCTAGGTCTGCCGCTGCCGCCCGGCGAACCGGCGATCAATCCCAAGCCGCGCGAGCAGATCCAGCAGGCGCTACGCGATGCACTTGCGGCCGGAGGACAGGACGGTGCGCCACTCGATTTCATCGTCACCGTCTCCATTCCTGGCGGTGCGGCGCTGGCCGAGAAGACACTCAACCGACGCCTCGGTATCGTCGGCGGCCTGTCGATTCTCGGTACCACGGGTGTCGTCGTGCCCTATTCCTGCGCCGCCTGGATCCACTCGATCCATCGCGGCATCGACGTGGCGCGCGCCGCCGGCCTCACCCATCTCGCCGCCGCGACCGGCTCCACGTCGGAAGCGGCGATCAAGGCGATGTACCGGCTCGACGACATGGCGCTGATCGACATGGGTGACTTCGCCGGCGGCACGCTCAAATATCTGCGCAGCCATCCGGTGCCGCGCCTGACCATCGCCGGCGGCTTCGGCAAGCTGACCAAGCTGGCCGCCGGGCATCTCGATCTGCATTCCGGCCGCTCACAGGTCGACGTCACCGGCCTGGCCTCGTATCTCGCCGATCTTGGTCTGCCGGCGGCGGCGGTCAGCGCGGCGCAGCAGGCAGCCTCGGCTGGCGAGATCCTGAAGATTGCGGGCGATTCGCGTGGCCGCCTGGCCGAGCTGGTGGCGCGGCGCGCCCGCGATGTGGCGCTCGCGGCGCTTGCCGGCGAGACCACGGTCGATGTCGTCGTCTTCGATCGTGCCGGAACGCTGATCGGCCACGCGCCGCCGTGACGCGCCAGCTGCTGATCCTCGGTGGGACAGGCGAGGCGCGGCGCCTGGCTGAACGCGCTATCGACGAGTTCGGCGGCCGGCTGGGAGTGACCACCTCGCTTGCCGGGCGGACGGCGGAGCCGGTGCCGATCGCCGGCACGGTCCGCCAGGGCGGCTTCGGCGGCGCGGTTGGGCTTGCCGCCTACCTGCGCGACAACCGTATCGATCTGCTGATCGATGCGACGCATCCGTTCGCAGACCAGATCTCGCGCAACGCTGCCGAAGCAGCGAATGCGATGGGCGTCCCTCGTCTTGCCGTGGTCCGGCCGCCGTGGCGCCGGCAGCCTGGCGACCGCTGGATCGAGGTGGCCGATGCTAGCGCCGCCGCCCAATCCGTGCGCGGTCTGGGTCGCCGCGTCTGGCTGACGCTCGGCACTGCCGATATCGAGGCCTTCGCGCCGCTGACCGACCACTGGTTCCTTGTCCGAAGGGTCGATCCGCCGCCAGCACCCCTGCCGCTGCGCCAGGCGGAGATCCTTCTTGCCCGTGGGCCTTTCGCTCTCGACGACGAGCGGCGGATCCTCCGCGAGCATCGTATCGAGGCGATGGTCTCACGGGCCAGCGGTGGCGCAGCGACGGTGGCCAAGATCGATGCGGCACGGGACGCGGGTATCCCCGTAGTACTGATTGTCCGCCCCCCGCCGCCGCCGGAGCCCACTGTGCCTACGGTCGACGCGGCACTCGCCTGGCTGCGGGTCCAGCTCGGCGCTTGACGCCTGCCCGCTGACCTCCCTAATTAGCGCTCATGGTGTACCGGTTGATTGGGCTGGCGCGATCGATTGTCGCCTGCGTGGTGGCGGTCACGGCCCTGGCACTTGCGCCGGGTGCAGGCGCCCAGGGCGTCGGCGTTGACATCTATCAGCGGGCGCCGCTGGCCGAGGCGGCTATGCGCGGAGACGTCGCGCGCCTGCGCGGGCTGCTGCTCAACGGCCAATCGCCGAACGGCGTGGATTTGGAGGGGCGCCCGGCCATCCTGCTGGCGGCCTGGGGGAATCACGTCGAGGTGGTCGAGGCGCTGGTCGAGGCCAAGGCGCGCGTCGACCAGCGTGACAGGATCGGCAGCACGGCGATGATCGCGGCCGCGGACCGCGGCTTTGTCCGCATAGTGGAGCTGCTGATCGAGGGCAAGGGCAACGTCAACCTCGAGAACCGGCAGGGAATGACGCCGCTGATTGTCGCGGCGCAGAAAGGCCATGCGCCGATCGTCGAGTTGCTGATCAAGGCGGGCGCCAAGCTCGATCAGCAGGATCTGGGCGGCCGCACGGCGCTCGAATGGGCCCAGCTCAACAACCGACGCCAGGTCGTCGATTTGCTGAAGCGCGCCGGGGCTAAGTCCTAATCCGGACGCGTCTTGGGGCGGCCCGAGTGCGAGTGATCGGCGGCATAGAGCCGGCTTTCGCCTGAGCCGGCGTTGGCGGCCAGGGCCCGGCCAACGAAGATCAGGGCGGTTCGATTGAGACCAGCCTTTTTCACCTTGGTTTCGATATCGGACAGCGTGCCGCGGATGACCGTCTCGTCGGGCCAGCTGACGCGCCAGGCGACGACCGCCGGGCAGTTCGTGCCGTAGCGCGGCGTCAGATCGCGCACGATCTGCGCGAGATTCTTGACGGAGAGATGGATCGCCAGCGTGGCCCCGCTCTGCGATAGCGTCACGAGATCTTCACCCGGCGGCATTGGCGAGGCGCGTACCGCGGTGCGCGTCAGGATCACCGTCTGGCAGAGTCCGGGCAGGGTGAGCTCGGTCTTCAGGGACGCTGCTGCCGCGGCGAAAGACGGCACGCCGGGCGTCACGTCGTAGGGGATGCCCAGCGCGTCCAGCCGCCGCATCTGCTCGGCGACAGCGCCATAGATCGAAGGGTCGCCGGAATGCACGCGGGCGACATCGTCGCCGGCACGGTGCGCGGCTTCCATCTCGCCGACGATCTCGTCGAGGGTTAGCGGCGAGGTATCGACTACACGCGCGTCCGTGCGCGCCTCGTCGATGATCTCCCTCGGCACCAGCGAACCGGCGTAGAGCACGACACGGGCCCGGCGGATGAGCCGCCGGCCGCGCACCGTGATGAGGTCGGCGGCACCTGGTCCGGCGCCGATGAAATGCACAGTCACGGCTCGGCCCGCCGGGCGATGGCGCAGGTCGCGCGGGCGGACTTGGTCTTCGGCACGACGAGCACGCTGCCCGGGCCGGCCGCGGCAAGCGCTGCGGCCTCGGCGACGCCGGGAACGCCGGTCAGCGCCTCGACCCGCGGCGAGGGATTCTGCAGCCGTGGCGCTTCGGCGTTCAGCGTGGCGGCAGCGAAGAAGTGTATTGGCACGCCCAAGGTGCGAGCGAGCTCATGAAAGGCCGGTTCATGTCGCTTGCTGTCGAGGCTGGCGAAGCAGGCGATCTCGCTGGTGGAAATCCCGTGCGTCGTGAGCGTGCCGTGGACCAAGGCTGCGATCTCGGCGGCCGATACGCTGCGTTCGGCGCCGATGCCGACGGCAAAGGGCGGCGGCGTCATGCGAGGGTCCACTGGGTCACCGGCATCAGCGCCCGCCAGCCCTGGAAGGCGCCGACCGGCTCGGCGCGCGACACCGCGATGCGGGTCAGCTGCCCGCCATGCTTGGCGTGCAAGGCAAAGAGCCGGGCCTCGCCTTCCACGGTCACGGCATTGGCCACCAGGCGGCCGCCGGGCTTCAGCGCGCCCAGACAGTCTTCCACCAATCCCGGAGCCGACAGCCCGCCGCCGACGAACACCGCGTCGGGTGCTGGCAGTTCGGCGAGAGCAGCGGGCGCCTCGCCGGCGACCAGTGTGAGTTCCGGTGCGCCAAGTGTGGCGGCGTTGCGCAGGATGAAGGCGTGGCGGTCGCTGTCGCGCTCGACGGCGAAGGCGCGGGTGAGCGGCGCGGCGCGCAGCCATTCGACGGAGATGGCGCCGCTGCCAGCACCGACGTCCCACAGAATCTGGCCGGGCAGGGGGGCGAGTGCTGCGAGGGTGGCGGCGCGCACCTCGCGCTTGGTGAGCTGGCCGTCGTGGACGAAGGCGTCGTCGGGCAGCCCGGCCAGGCGCGACAGCGGCCGCGCCTGCGGCCCGGCCACACAGTCGATAGCCAGGGTATTGAGGTCGGCGCCCGGCTTGTGCGGCCACGCCGCGGCCGTACCGTCGAGACGCCGTTCCCGCACTCCGCCCAGGCGTTCGAGAAGCGTCAGGCGGCTCGGGCCCCAGCCGCGTGCCGTCAGCCAGGCGGCGATCGCCGCCGGTGCCGTGCCGTCCTCCGTCAGCACCAGCAATCTGGCCCCGGGCGAGAGGTGCAGCGCCAGGCGGTCGATCGGCCGCCCGTGCAGGGTCACGGTTTGCACCTCGGCAAGCGGCCAGCCGAGCCGCGCGGCGGCGAGCGAGAAAGCACCGGGATGCGGCACGACGGTGGTCTCCTCCGGCGGAAACCGCTTGGCCAGCGTCGCGCCCACACCGAACCACATGGGATCGCCCGAGGCGAGGACCACGACACGCCGGCCCTTGCGCGCCGCGATGTCGTCGAGAGTGGCAAGCAAGGGTGAGCGCCAGACCAGCCGCTCCGCCTGGTGCCCGCCGACGAAGGCCAGATGCCGCTCGCCGCCGACCAGCACCTCGGCCCCGTCGATCAGGCGCCGGGCCACCGGCGAGAGGCCCTCAAGGCCGTCTTCGCCGATGCCGACCACGGCGAGCCAGGGTGGCGGGGAGTTCATGCCGCCATCCTAAGCCGGGTGCCCGGCAAAAAGGCCGATTGATTGACGCGCCCGGACGGGGCGGCCATGGTTTGTCCGATGTTCGGCCTCGTTCCCGAGTCGCGGGTGGACCCGATCGTCATCCTGCTTCTGGGGTTGATGATCGACGCGGTCGTCGGCGATATGCGGCCGCTGTTCCGTGTCGTACCCCACCCCGTGCAGATGGTCGGCAGCCTCGTCGACTTTCTCGACGCGCGCCTCAACCGTGCCGAACGCGGCCAGGAAACCCGGTTTCTGCGCGGCGCGCTGACGGTCGGCGTCGTCGGCACCCTCGTCGTGCTCTGCGCCTGGGGTGTCCTGCTGGTCACGCGCAGCATACCGGGCGGCTGGCTGATCGAGCTTTTCCTGGTCGTCACCCTAGTGGCCCAGCGCTCGCTCTACGACCATGTCGCTGCCGTGGCCAAGGCGCTCGACGAAGGCGGCGTGCCGGCCGGCCGTGTCGCCGTCAGCCACATCGTCGGCCGCGACCCGCGGTCGCTCGACGAGCACGGTATTGGCCGTGCCGCCGTCGAATCGCTGTTTGAGAATTTCGCCGACGGCGTGGTGGCTCCGGCCTTCTGGTACATAGTCGCCGGCTTGCCGGGCCTGTTCCTGTGCAAGGCGGTGAACACGCTCGATAGCATGATCGGTCATCGCAACGAGCGCTACGCGGCCTTCGGGGCGATCGCGGCCCGGCTCGATACGGCGATGAATTTCCTGCCGGCGCGGCTCGCCGCCATCGTCATCGCCGCCGCCGCCGCATTCGCGCCGCATGGCAAGCCGCTGGAGGCGCTGCGCACCGTGCTGCGCGACGCACGCCGGCACAAATCGCTGAATGCCGGCTGGCCGGAGGCCGCCGCCGCCGGGGCGCTCGGTCTGGCGCTCGCCGGCCCGCGCCGCTACGACGGCATCATGGTCGACGATC
>VGEI01000190.1 GCA_016869415.1 Alphaproteobacteria bacterium | reverse complement strand
CGCCTGGTTCGACATCGGTTTCCTCGAGCTCAGGCGCATCACCTGGGAGTCGCCGGCCGCCCTTCTGGAAAAGCTCAGTGTCTATGAGGCCGTGCACCAGGTGCGCAGCTGGACCGATCTCAAGAACCGGCTCGACTCAGACCGCCGCTGTTTCGCCTTCTTTCATCCGCGCATGCCGAGCGAGCCGCTGATCTTCGTCGAGGTGGCGATGGTCTCCGGCATGGCCGCCGACGTGCAGGCTCTGCTCGACGTCAAGGCGCCGGTCATCGATCCGCGCTCTGCCGACACGGCGATCTTCTATTCGATTTCCAACGCCCAGCGCGGGCTCGCCGGCATCAGCTTCGGCGGCTTCCTGATCAAGCGGGTCGTCGACCAGCTTTCGGCCGAGTTTCCCGGGCTCAGGATCTTCGCCACGCTGTCGCCGGTGCCGGGTTTCTGCGCCTGGCTCGACCAGGAATTCGCCGCCGGGCTGCCCGGCGTGCTGGGTAAGCAGGAGCGCAAGACGCTGGCCGCGGCACTCGGCCAGGGCCATGCCAGCAAAGGCGATCTCAAGCACGTTCTCGCCGATCCCGGCTGGACGAAGAAGCCGGAGGTCGCGGCAGCGCTGGAGGCGCCGCTCAAGCGGCTCTGCGCCCGCTATCTCGTCGAGGCGAAGCGCGAGGACGGCAAGGCGCTGGACCCGGTCGCCAATTTCCACCTCGGCAACGGGGCGCGGGTCGAGCGCATCAACTGGCTCGGCGATACCTCGAAGAAGGGCCTCAAGCAGTCGGCCGGCATGATGGTGAACTACCAGTACCGCCTGGACGACATCGAGGATAACCACGAGGCCTACGAGGGCGAGGGCAGGATCGCCACCTCGTCGGCCGTGGCGGCGCTGCTGAAGTAGCCGACCGCCGGGCTAACGCCGCGGCCTGTCCTGATCGGTCTGGGCGATGCGCGTCTCGCCGGCGAAGCCGCGGTTCTGGAACTGCTTCAGGACGTCGAGCGCGTCCTCCGTCACTGGGCCCTTCGACCCTGTTGCTTCGACAATCGCCGTGACAATCAGCGTGTCCACCGCGCGCACCTCCGCTAGAGGCAGGCTGCTGCTGAGCGCGACCGCCACACGCAAAGTCGGGAAGACGAAGATGCGCTGGCCCTTGAGCCCATTGGCGTAGAAATACGGCGTGCCGTTAGCCTCGCGCGCGTTGCCGATCCACCAATGCAGGGCGTAGAACGACACCGACCCCGGCATCCAGGCCTGCTCGAGGAACTCCGCGTCGAAGAGGCGCTGGCCGTTCCATTCACCCTTCTGGATATAGAGTTGGCCGAGCTTCGCCATGTCCATCGGCCGCAGGCGCAGGGCCCAGCCGCCTGGCGTACGGCCTGCGGAATCGGGATAGGGCCAGTCGTGGTTCGCCATCTGCAGCGGATCGAAGAGTGCCTCGCGGGCGAAGCGGTAGAGATTCTTGTCGGCCACCGAGGCAACGACGGCGCCGGTGATCGACGCGTCGCCGTCGGAGTAGTTGTAGCGCGTGCCGGGATCGGCGACGAAGCCGGGCGATAGTGCCATTGCGAGGCGGTCGATGTTGACGGCATAGATCGGATGGCGGGTCGGGTCGCTCTTGTAGTCGAGCCCGCTACTCATCTGCATGACGTTCTTGAAGGTGATGCGCTCGGCCTTGGCCCAGGTGTCCAGCGACATGAAAGACGGCTTCGACACGAGAGTCGCGATGGGCGCATCGAGCGAGCGCAGCCTGCCCTGGTGGAGGAGGATGCCGGCAAGGGTGGCTGAGACCGACTTGGTGACCGAGTAGAGGGCGTGGTTGTCCTCGCGGGACAGGCCGTCCTTGTAACGCTCGAAGGCGACACGGCAGTCGCGCACGATGAGGAGGGCACGGATGTCGTGTTTGCCGGCGTCGAGCGCTTCGTTGAGCTGGACCAGACGCCGAGGTGCAAGGGCGAGGTCAGCCGGCGAGCCGGAGGGGAGATCGCGGCCGACCGGCTCGGCGCAGCGTCCACCGCTGACGGCAGCGGACGCCCTGACGCGGGCAATCGCCGCTGCGCGCACCGGTTCCTCCGGCATACCCCACACGACGTGTCCGTCGAGCGCGTAGGGTTTGCAAATGCCGTTCGGATCGCGGCGCTGGCACGGACCCATGGCGTTCTGGATGGCACTCTCCAGCGTCGCCGAATTGAACCCTGTGCCGTAGCCGCCGCTTTCGCTGATGACGAAGGCCCGGTGCGGCTTGAGCGTCAGGTGGTTCCGATAGGCGGCCTGCCCTTCGCTGCCGAGATGAGGGACCCTCTCCGGCGTCTGGGCGAACACGGCTACGGCCGCCAGGCACACTAGAGCGATCGCCAGCGCGGCGACGGTTAACCGTGACGACATGGAACCCCTTGAGGTTGCGGCTCGAATCTTCCTCGACTGCCTATTTGGGATCAAGGTCGCCGCTATGACGACCGTCACCCTTGGCGTCCCAAGAGCGGCAGCAGGGCAGCCGCAACGATCGCCAGCGGCACGAGGTAGCGCAACGCGAGACGCAGGAGCCTGTTCGCTATGTCACCCAGGCCGAGCGTCTCGGCGAGAAACCGCGCCGGCAGTACCCAGCCGGCAAAGACGGCTAGCACCACTCCTCCGATGGGCAGCAGGATGTTCGAGGTGAGGTAGTCGAGGAGGTCGAAGAAGGTGGCGGAGGCGAAGATCGGGTAGGGGGAGAGTGGAAACCAGTCGCGCCACAGGTTGAATGAGAAGATCGAGAAGAATCCCGCCAGCCAGATCGCGCCGGCCATGACAATCACGGCGCGGTGCCGCGTCCAGCCCAGGCTGCTGCGGGCAAAGGCCACCGGCATTTCGAGGAGGGACATGGCGGAGGCGAGGGCGGCGATCGTCAGGAGGACGAAGAAGGCGGCCGCGGCCAGGGCTCCGGCGGGCATCCCGGCGAAGGCAACGGGCAGGGTGACGAACATCAGGCCGGGTCCGCTCGCCGGGTCGAGCCCGTTACCGAAGACGATGGGAAAAATGGCGAAACCGGCGAGGAAGGAAATGGCCGTATCGCCGACAATGGCGATGACCGCCGCGTTGCGCAGGTTGATCTCGGGTCCGGCATAGGCGGCATAGGTGATCATCACCGCCATGCCGACGCCGATGGAGAAGAACCCCAGGCCGACGGCTTCCAGCATCACGCCAGGTGTCAGGCGTGCCGGATCGAAGGAGAAGAGGTAGGCAAACGTCGCGGCGGCGTCGCCGGCGATCAGCGAGTAGCCGGCCAGCAGGACCATAAGCAGCACCAGGGCCGGCATCAGGATGCGGGTGGCGGCTTCGATGCCGTTGGCAATACCCTTGCCGACGATCACGGCGGTTACGGCCATGAATGCCGTGTGATAGGCGGCCATGTGGACCGGCGAGGCGAGGAATGCGTCGAAGCGTGCCTGCGCCGCCGCCGCCATGCCAGGCAATCCCAGCCACAGCGTCTCCGCGGCGTAGGCCAGGGCCCAGCCGCCGATCACCGAATAGAAGCTGAGGATGAGGGCCGAGCCGACCACGCCGAGCACGCCCACCAAGTCCCAATGCGGACTTGCGCCGTGCGCCCCGGCGACGGCCCGGAGGGCGGCCCGCGCGTCAGCCTTGCCAGACCGACCGATGGCGAATTCCGCCAGGATCAGGGGCGTGACGATGACGACGAGTCCGAGCAGATAGAACAGCACGAAACCGCCGCCGCCGTTCTCGCCGACCTCGTAGGGGAATCTCCAGATGCTCCCGAGCCCCACCGCCGAGCCGATGGTGGCGAGCACGAAGCCAAGACGTCCGGTCCACTCGTCCCGGCCTGCCGCCATGCCTCACCTAGTCGTTCCCGGTTCCGGGTGGGGCAGCATGGTGCAGCCGCTCCGACGGCTCAAGCAGCGCGTCGCGGGCGGCGGCTGACGCGCCGGATGGGCTCAGGCTCCTCCGGCAGTGGCAGCTCGCTGCCATGTTTCACTGAGCGTAGTGCAAAGCTCGACTTGATGCTGGCGATGCCGCGGATGCGGGTGAGGTGATCCATCAGGAAACGCTCATAGGCCCCGAGATCGGGAACCACCACACGCAGCAGGTAGTCAGCATCGCCGGTCATCAGGTAGCACTCCATGACTTCCGGCCTGCGCCGCACGGCGGCCTCGAAGGCTTCAAGCGCCGGCTCGATCTGCTTCTCCAGCGAGACATGGATGAACACGCTGACAGAGAGACCGACGGCGCCCGGATCGACCAGCGCCTGGTAGCCGGTGATCACGCCGGCCTCCTCCAGCGCTCTCACCCGCCGCCAGGCGGGAGAGACGGAGAGCCCGACCTTTTCCGCCAGCTCTGCCGTGGAGATCCGCGCGTTCTGCTGCAAATGGCGCAGGATGCGGCGGTCGATGGCGTCGAGAGAGGGAATCTTCATCCGATAATCCAGCACATAAGGGTTGATATTCGCTTTAACGGTATATAACTCAGCAAATATCGCAATAACATTCCGGCTTTCTTGCGATAGGCTTTTGGTCATGGCCCAAGCTCGGATTCTTCCCCTCAATCCTGCGCGGCGCTTGGCGGCGAACGCACCCGATCCACAGCGGCTCAAGCTGCTTCGCGCCCTCGAGCGCAAGATCCTCTGGCTCTCCAGCTGGATGATCCACCATGCCAACCAGATCCGGCCGCGCCGCGACGGCTTGAAGGTCGGCGGGCATCAGGCGTCGAGCGCTTCGAGCGTGACCCTGCTCACCGCCCTCTATCTCCATGCACTACGCGCGGAAGACCGCGTGGCCGTCAAACCGCATGCCAGCCCGGTGTTCCACGCCATCCAGTATCTGCTCGGCCGGCAGAACGTGGAGAATCTGAAGCGCTTTCGCGCTCTCGGCGGGGCGCAGTCCTATCCCTCGCGCACCAAGGACGTCGACGACGTCGACTTCTCCACCGGTTCGGTCGGCCTGGGCGTGGCCACGACGCTCTTTGCCTCGATCGTGCAGGACTACGTGCAGCTCAAGAATCTGGCGCCCGCCGAGGCGAAGCGCGGCCGCATGGTGGCCATTGTCGGCGATGCCGAGTTCGACGAGGGCAACGTCTTTGAGGCCATGCTCGAAGGCTGGAAGCACGACGTGCGCGATCTCTGGTGGGTGATCGACTACAACCGGCAGAGCCTCGACAGCGTCGTCTCCGACCACCTCTTTCAGACCATCGAGCGCGCCTTCGAGGGCACGGGATGGCGCGTGGTCACCCTCAAATACGGCAAACTTCTCGAGGAGGCCTTCCGTCAGCCCGGCGGCGGTGCCTTGCGCCGCTGGATCGACGAGTGCCCCAACGCGATCTATTCAGCGCTCTGCTACAAGGGCGGTGCGGCGTGGCGCGAACACATGCGCGCCGAGATCGGCCAGGAGCCCGGGGTGGCCGAACTGCTGGCGCGCTACAACGACGACGATGCGCTACACCGGCTGATGACCAACCTTGCCGGGCACGACATCGAGAGCATCGTTGAGGCCTTCGACGCCGCGGCTTCCGACGACACGCCGACCTGTTTCATCGCCTACACCATCAAGGGCTTCGGCCTGCCGTTTGCCGGGCACAAGGACAACCACGCCGGCATCATGAGCGAGGCGCAGATGGCTGCCTTCCGCGACGGCATGGGTATTGCGCCGGGCCAGGAGTGGGAGCGCTTTGCCGGCATGGATGTGTCGGTGGCGGAGATCGAGGGCTTCCTCAAGCAGGCGCCGTTCGCCCGCCGCTTCCCCCGCCGCTACGAGCCGGCACCCGTGCCGGTGCCGGGCGACTTCCCGGTGCCTGCCGCCGGCAGCAAGGGCATGTCCACGCAGGAAGGCTTCGGCCGCATCCTCTACGACCTTGCCGGCGGCAGCAGCGAGCTCGCCTCGCGCATCATCACGACTTCGCCGGATGTCACCGTCTCGACCAATCTCGGCGGCTGGGTCAACCGGCGCGGCCTATTCGACCGGCGCGACCGCTCCGACGTATTCAAGGCGGAGAAGGTGGTCTCGGCCCAGACCTGGGCGACGAGCCCGTCCGGCCAGCATGTCGAGCTCGGCATCGCCGAGAACAACCTCTTCCTCATGCTGGCCGCGGCTGGCCTGGCGGGGCCGCTGTTCGGCGCACGCCTGCTGCCGGTGGGCACGCTCTACGATCCCTTCATCGAGCGGGGGCTCGATGCGCTGAATTACGCCTGCTACCAGGATGCGCGCTTCATGCTGGCGGCCACACCGGCTGGCGTGACCCTGGCGCCGGAGGGCGGCGCGCATCAGTCGATCGCCACACCGTTGATCGGCATCGGTCAGCCGGGCCTGTCGTACTTCGAGCCAGCCCATATCGACGAGCTTTCGGCCATCATGGAGTGGGGCTTCGGCCACATGCAGGCGGAGGAGGGCGGCTCGCTCTACCTGCGCCTGTCGACGCGACCGCTATCGCAGCCCGAGCGGAAGCTCGATGCAAAGCGCAAGGCGGAGATCGTCGAGGGCGGTTACTGGGTAACACGGCCGTCGGCGCAGGCCGACATCGCTGTTGCCTATGTCGGCGCGCTGGCGCCGGAGGCGGCCGAAGCGCATCGCCAGATTCTCGAGGACGTGCCTGGGGCGGGGCTGCTGGCCATCACCTCACCCGACCGGCTGCACGCCGGTTGGCAGGGCGACCCACACGGCTCGCATGTCGCGCGTCTGCTGGGAGCGCTGGCGCCGGGGGCCGGGCTGGTGACCGTGATCGATGGCCACCCTGCGGCGCTGTCGTGGCTGGGGGCGGTGCGAGGCCACCGTATCCGCGCCCTAGGCGTCGACCGTTTCGGCCAGTCAGGGGATATTCCCGACCTCTATCGCGAGTACGGTCTCGACACCCACGCCATCCTCAACGCGGCGGCCGCTCTCTGCCTGGGAACCTAGGCCGCTGAAGAAGCACCACATCCTTGCGCCGTTTTTTTAATTATCTGAAATACAAAGATAATTTACACACTCCGAACGTCCATTCGTGTCCGGAATGTCCATTATCGCGGCGCCGGCGTGGTTTTATTGACGGGGCTGGGGCGACCCTCTACATAGCTGCGTCCGGCTGCGGGCGTGGTGG
>VGEI01000189.1 GCA_016869415.1 Alphaproteobacteria bacterium | reverse complement strand
CTTCGCCGGCAGCCAGCCCCCCCACGACCGGCGTCAGGGCGAGAATCAAGTAAAATAAAGCTGTACGCCCACGTGGCGACAAGGAACCTTACCTCTGTGCTGGAAAACCAGCGCCCCGGCGACGCACCCGGAGCGGCGCTGCGACTAATTCACGGCTCCCTTGAGAACCTTGCCGGCCTTGAACTTGGGTAGCTTGGTGGCTTTGATCGAGATCGTCTCGCCGGTGCGCGGGTCGCGGCCCTTGCTGGCTTTGCGGTTGCGCACGTAGAACGAGCCGAAGCCCACCAGGCGCACCTCGGTGCCCTTCTTCAGGGCGCGGGTAATGACGTCCATCATCGCTTCAAGCGCTTCGGTTGCGGCGGCCTTCGACATCGAAGTCTTGGCCGCCACCGCGGCGGCCACATCGTACTTGTTCACGGTTCCAACTCCCTCAACCGTTTTCTCACCGCGCCACCGACAGCCCGATTCGTGTGCGCACATAAAACTGTCAGGCTGGTGCTGCAGCTTGTCAATCCGCAGGGAAGCGCGCTTTCCAAACGAAAACACCCCCGGCCACAGGGCCGGGGGTGTGACTGGCACGTCGTCAGTCTTAGTGGGTGACGACGCCGGCCTCGCCGTCGAGCGCCTTGCCAGGCACCGGATCGACATCCGGCGGCTCGGTCCACTCGATGGCCACCGGCTTGCGCGTCAGCGCCTTGTCGATCACCTCGTCCACCGTAGTGACGGGTACGATGGTCATACCCTTCTTCACGTTGTCCGGGATGTCGGCCAGATCCTTCTCGTTCTCCTTCGGGATCAGCACCGTCTTGAGGCCGCTATGCAGCGCCGCCAGCAGCTTCTCCTTCAAGCCGCCGATCGGCAGCACCCGGCCACGCAGCGTGATCTCGCCGGTCATAGCAACGTCGCGCCGGACGGGGATACCGGTGAGCGCCGAGACGATCGAGGTGATCATGCCGACACCGGCCGACGGGCCGTCCTTGGGCGTGGCGCCCTCCGGAACGTGGATGTGGATATCCCGCTTCTCGAAGACGGTCGGCTTGATGCCCAGCGTGGTGGCACGCGAGCGCACCAGGCTCTTGGCCGCCTGGACGGATTCCTGCATCACGTCGCCGAGTTTGCCGGTGATCTGCATCTTGCCCTTGCCGGGCAAGACTACCGCCTCGATCGACAGGATCTCGCCGCCAACCTCGGTCCAGGCCAAGCCGTTTGTGACGCCGACCAGATCCTCGGTCTCGGTCTCGCCCCAGCGGAACTTGCGCACGCCGGCGTACTTGTCGAGGTTCTTGGAGGTTACCGAGACCTTCTTGTTGTCCTTGGTCACCAGCTCCTTGATCGCCTTGCGCGTGAGGTTGGCGATCTCGCGCTCGAGATTGCGCACACCGGCCTCGCGCGTGTAGTAGCGGATGAGGTCGCGCAGTGCATCGTCGGAGACCGACCACTCATCCTTCTTCAGTCCATGCGATTCGATCTGCTTTGGGATCAGGTGCCGGCGGGCGATCTCGACCTTCTCGTCCTCGGTGTAGCCGGGGATGCGGATAATCTCCATGCGGTCGAGCAACGGCTGCGGCATGCGCAGCGTGTTCGCCGTGGTGATGAACATCACGTCCGAGAGGTCGTAGTCGACCTCAAGATAGTGGTCGTTGAAGGTCGAGTTCTGCTCCGGATCGAGTACCTCAAGCAGGGCTGAGGTCGGGTCGCCGCGCCAGTCCTGGCCGAGCTTGTCGACCTCGTCGAGCAGGAAGAGCGGGTTCGACGACTTCGCCTTCTTCATGCCCTGGATGACCTTGCCGGGCATCGAGCCGATATAGGTGCGGCGGTGCCCGCGGACCTCCGCCTCGTCACGCACGCCGCCCAGCGACATACGCACGAAGTTGCGGCCCGTGGCCCTGGCCACCGACTTGCCTAGCGAGGTCTTGCCGACGCCGGGCGGGCCGACGAGACAGAGGATCGGTCCCTTAACCTTCGCCATGCGCTGCTGCACGGCGAGATACTCGAGGATGCGCTCCTTGACCTTCTCCAGGCCGAAATGGTCGGCGTTGAGCACCTTCTCGGCGAGCTTGATGTCGCGCTTGATCTTGGTGCGCTTCTTCCAGGGAATGCTCAGCAGCCAGTCGAGGTAATTGCGCACCACCGTCGCCTCGGCCGACATCGGGCTCATGGTCTTGAGCTTCTTGAGCTCGGCCATGGCCTTCTCCTGGGCCTCCTTCGACAACTTGGTCTTCTTGATGCGCTCCTCGAGCTCGGACGATTCGTCCTTGCCCTCGTCGATCTCGCCGAGCTCCTTCTGGATCGCCTTGAGTTGCTCGTTGAGATAATACTCGCGCTGCGTCTTCTCCATCTGCCGCTTGACGCGGCTACGGATGCGCTTCTCCACCTGGAGGACGCCGATTTCGCTCTCCATGAACCCGAAGATGCGCTCGAGCCTCTGGTTCACCGTCTCGGTTTCCAGCAGCTCCTGCTTCTCGGCGATCTTCAGCGCCAGGTGCGAGGCCACGGTGTCGGCCAGCTTGGCGGCGTCCTCGATCTGGTTGATCGAGACCAGCACTTCCGGCGGAATCTTGCGGTTGAGCTTGATGTACTGCTCGAACTGGCCGATCACGGCGCGGGTCAGCGCCTCGACCTCGCCCGTCTCGCCGGGCTTCTCGACGATCGGCTCGGCCCAGGCCTGAAAGAAGGCCGGGTTTTCGGTGTAGCGCAGGATCCTGGCCCGGCTGCCGCCCTCGACCAGCACCTTGACGGTCTGGTCGGGCAGTTTGAGCAGCTGCAGCACCGTGCCGACGGTGCCGACGGTGTAGATGTCTTCAGCGGCCGGGTCGTCCTGGCTGGCGTTCTTTTGCGTCACCAGGAGGATCTGCTTGTCGTCCTTCATCACGTCTTCGAGGGCGCGGACGGATTTCTCGCGACCGACGAAGAGCGGCACGATCATGTGGGGAAAGACCACGATGTCGCGAAGGGGAAGAACCGGATAAAGCGTGCCGCGGGGTGCTTCAGTCATGGGGCCTCAGTTTCGGCTGTGAACCCGCCATGGGAACCTGCCAGAGACTGGCGGCGGGTGGCTGCCCCGCCGCTGGAGTTCTGAAGAACCGTTCGTGGCGGGGACAGGGCTAATGTGGCTCTACGCGACCCCCCCTTCAAGAGGTAGGGAACCGCGCAGGGGGAGGGCTATGCCGAGGAATTGCCCACAGAGTCGCTGCGGCGATCGGCATAGATCTGGAGCGGCTTGGCGCGCCCTTCAACGACCTCCTTGTTGATGACCACCTCTTCGACCCCGTTCATCACGGGCAGGTCGAACATGGTATCGAGGAGGATGCCCTCCATGATCGAGCGCAGGCCGCGCGCCCCGGTCTTGCGGGCAATGGCCCGGCGGGCCACGGCGCGGAGCGCGTCGTCGGCAAAGCTGAGGCGCACGCCTTCCATCTCGAACAGCCGCTGGTACTGCTTGACCAGCGCGTTCTTCGGCTTGACCAGGATCTCGACCAGGGCCTCCTCGCTGAGGTCGCCCAGCGTGGCGACCACCGGCAGGCGGCCGATGAACTCCGGGATCAGGCCGAAGCGCAGCAGATCCTCCGGCTCGACCTCCTTGAGGATCTGGCCGGTCTGGCGCTCGTCGTTGGCGCGCACATCGGCGCCGAAGCCCATCACCGTGCCGCGGGTGCGCTGGGAGATGATCTTCTCCAGACCGGCAAACGCGCCGCCGACGATGAACAGGATGTTGGTCGTGTCGACCTGCAGGAACTCCTGCTGCGGATGCTTGCGCCCGCCCTGCGGCGGCACGGAGGCGATGGTGCCCTCCATGATCTTGAGCAGGGCCTGCTGCACGCCTTCGCCCGAGACGTCGCGGGTGATCGAGGGGTTCTCGGACTTGCGGCTGATCTTGTCGACCTCGTCGATGTAGACGATGCCGCGCTGGGCGCGCTCGACGTTGTAATCCGCGGCCTGAAGCAGACGCAGGATGATGTTCTCGACGTCCTCGCCGACATAGCCCGCCTCGGTGAGGGTCGTGGCATCGGCCATGGTGAAGGGCACGTCGATGATGCGGGCCAGGGTCTGGGCGAGCAGCGTCTTGCCGCAACCCGTCGGGCCGATCAGCATGATGTTCGACTTGGCGATCTCGACGTCGTTGTTCTTCGTGCCCAGCGTCAGACGCTTGTAATGGTTGTGCACGGCGACCGAGAGCACGCGCTTGGCGTGGTCCTGGCCGATCACGTAGTCGTCGAGAACGTTGCAGATATCGCGGGGGGTGGGCACCCCGTCGCGCGACTTGACCAGGGTAGTCTTGTGCTCCTCGCGGATGATGTCCATGCAGAGCTCGACGCATTCATCGCAGATGAACACCGTCGGACCCGCGATGAGCTTGCGCACCTCGTGCTGGCTCTTGCCGCAGAAAGAGCAGTACAGCGTGTTCTTAGAGTCACTCCCGCTGGACTTGGTCATAATCGCTCCGTTGACAGCCGCCTCCCGCTAAACACCGCGGAAACCAGCCTGATTCGTCATGTTAGCGGCAGGTCCGTGATGGCACAACGCCAAAACACCCGCCGCCCCCCAGATATCGGGGCTCTGCGGTCTTCTAACCCTGCGGGTTGTGGGGGTTAGCGGGATCGTGATCCCTGCCGCCGACGCCGAGACACTGGTATCGGACCAATATAGGGCTGTCAGACGATAGTGCCATCGCCCGCGTCAAAGAAAGGTAAACCGGCCTCTTCTGGGCGCGAAAACAGGTCCGGCAGGGGTAATTTCACCCCGCCATACCGCAATTCAAGGCGAAACTCGCCTAGTCCGCCGCTTTGACGTCCTCCGGCCGCGGCGGCCGGCTGGTCACCACCTCGTCGATGATGCCGAAGGCCTTGGCGTCGTCGGGCGACATGAACTTGTCGCGCTCCAGAGCCTGCTCGACCTTGTCCAGCGGCTGGCCGGTATGGTGCACGTAGATATCGTTCAGCCGCT
This sequence comes from Alphaproteobacteria bacterium, assembly GCA_016869415.1. GTDB lineage: Bacteria > Pseudomonadota > Alphaproteobacteria > CACIAM-22H2 > CACIAM-22H2 > VGEI01. Next base: position 2,101 of record VGEI01000189.1, on the reverse strand, counting down.
TGCGCAGGCTGAGGATTTCGCGCGCCTGGATCTCGATATCGGTGGCCTGGCCCTGGGCGCCGCCGGAGGGCTGATGGACCATGATCCGCGAGTTGGGCAGGGAGAAGCGCTTGCCCTTGGTGCCGGCAGCCAGCAGCAGCGAGCCCATCGAGGCGGCCTGACCGATGCACACCGTGGCCACGTCCGGGCGGATGTACTGCATGGTGTCGTAGATGGCGAGGCCCGAGGTCACCACACCGCCCGGCGAGTTGATATAGAAGTTGATGTCCTTTTTCGGGTTCTCCGACTCAAGGAACAGCAGCTGGGCGCAGACCAGGCTGGCCACCGCGTCGTTGACCGGCCCGACGAGAAAGATGATCCGCTCCTTGAGCAGGCGCGAATAGATGTCGAAGGCGCGCTCTCCCCGCGCCGTCTGCTCGATCACCATCGGCACGAGAGTGTTCATCTGGGTGTCGATCCGCTCGCTCATGGCTCGTCCTCGCTTGTAACTCAGGCTTTCGCCTCGTCGTCGTCGCGCGTCAGCTCCTCGGGGGTCACGCTCTTCTCCGTGACGCTGGCCATCTCGAGGATGAAGTCGACGACCTTGTCCTCGAACAGCGGCGCGCGCAGCTGGGCCAGCGCCTCCGGCTGGCTGCGGTAGTACTCGATGATCTTGCGTTCCTGCCCGGGGAAGCGGCGCGCCTCCTCGATCAGGGAGCGGTTCACCTCCTCCTCGCTGACTTGGAGGTTGTTGACCCGGCCGACCTCCGAGAGCAGCAGACCGAGGCGCACCCGGCGCTCCGAGATGCCCTTGAAGTCCGCCTTGAGCTGGTCGTCGCTCTTGCCCTTGATGGTGGGGTCGTCGTCGCCGCGCTTGCGCGCCTCCTCGACGCTCTTCCAGATATTCTCGAACTCGATATCGACCATGCCCTGCGGCACGGTAAAGCTGTGCTTCTCGGCGAGCTTGTCGAGCAGCTGTCGCTTGAGGCGGGCGCGAGCCGCACGGGCAAACTCCTTGCCGATCTGCTCGCCGACCGCCTTGCGCAGAGAGGGCAGATCCTCAAAGCCTATCTTCTTGGCCAGCGCCTCGTCGACCGTCACCGGCAGCTTGCGGTGAATCTCCCTGACGGTCACGGTGAACACCGCCGGTTTGCCGGCGAGCTCGGCGTTGCCATACTCCTTGGGGAAGGTCACGTTGATGTCGGTGGTCGTGCCGGGCTTATGGCCGATCAGCTGATCCTCGAAACCGGCGATGAACTGGTTCGAGCCGAGCTCCAGCTTATGGTCCTTGGCGGCACCGCCGGCGAACTCCTTGCCGTCCACCTTGCCGACGAAATCGATGAGCAGGACGTCGCCCTTGGCCGTGGCGCGGTCCTCGCTGACCTTTTCGGTCTGGCGGCCGGCCTCGGCCAGACGCTCGATCGCCTTGGTCACCTCGGCTTCGCTGGGCTCGACCTTCAGGCGCTCGAGAGTCAGCTCTTTGAAGTCCATCGGCTTGATCTCGGGCAGCAGCTCGACCGCCATCTTGTATTCGAGATCCTTGCCCTCGGCGAAAGAAGTGATCTCGATCTTCGGCTGCATCGCCGGACGCAGGCCGCGCTCGCCCATCGCCTGGTAGGAGGAATCGGACACCGCACGCTCGAGCACCTCGCCCATCACCGAGGTGCCGAAGCGCTTGCGCAGCACCGGCATCGGCACCTTGCCGGGCCGGAAGCCCGGTAGATTCACCGTCCGCCCCAGCTCCTCGAGCCGGTGGTCGACCTTCGTCTGGATGTCGCTCGACTGGATGGTGACCTTGAACTCGCGCTTCAGGCCATCGTTGCTGATTTCGGTGACTTGCATGGGGCGAAGAACGCTCTCGAGAAAATGGGATCGGCGGGCGGTACGGACGTGGGATCGCTTGGTGCGGGCGGAGGGACTTGAACCCACACGACTTTCGTCACCAGAACCTAAATCTGGCGTGTCTACCAGTTCCACCACGCCCGCAGCCGGACGCAGCTATGTAGAGGGTCGCCCCAGCCCCGTCAATAAAACCACGCCGGCGCCGCGATAATGGACATTCCGGACACGAATGGACGTTCGGAGTGTGTAAATTATCTCTTTATTTCAGATAATTAAGAAT
>VGEI01000188.1 GCA_016869415.1 Alphaproteobacteria bacterium | reverse complement strand
TCTCTATCAGCCGCTTCTGCCCTTCCGGCCCGTAACCCTGCCACTGCCGCTCGCTGGCCGGGTTGGAGCGAATGAAGCCGGGTGCGACCGCATTGCAGGTGATGCCGTGGCGGCCGAGATCCTGTGACAGCTGTTTGGTAAGGCCGACCAACGCGTGCTTGGCCGCGGTATATGCCTGGATACCGGTGAGGCTCGGGCGCAGGCCAGCCCCCGAGGCGATGTTGACGATGCGACCGTAACCGGCGCCACGCATCGGCTTCGAGGCCGCCTGGGCCAGCCAGAAGGCACCGTCGACATTCGCCTGGAAGATGGCGTGCCAGTCCGGCGGCGTGATCTCCTCGATCGGCCTTCCGACCTGGCCACGCACCCCGCCGGCCGCGTTGACCAGGATGTCGAGGCGCGGGCCGACGCGCTCGACGGTCGCGTGCGCCGCTGCGCGGTCGCTGACATCGAGCACGTGCGCGGTCATACCGTTCGCCTGGGCGAAGCGCTTGACACCGTCGGCATCGAGATCGGCGACATGAACCGTGGCACCTGCCGCGGCGAGCCCCTGGGCAATGGCCTGGCCGAGCCCTTGGGCGCCGCCGGTGACCAGGGCTATGCGGCTGTTGAACGTGATCTGCATGAGTCGGTCAGGATGTTGAAGGTGGCGAGGGAGCGCTGGCGTTTGCCGTCCTCCACGTCGTGGATCAGCTCGACCAGAAGCCGGATGAGCGGCGTATCGACCCCCGCCTCGCGGCCCAGCTCGGCGATGATGCCGATCTGCGGGTCGATCTCGGTCTTGCGCTTGCGCACGGCGAGGTCGCGCCAGATGCCGGAGTGCGTCTTGGCGCTATGGCGGTTGAACTCGGCAAGATCCGCGACGCTGCTGCGCGAGCGCGCCTCGGACGCGCCGGGAAGGAAGGCCGCCGGATCGAAGCCGCTGAAGCCGAGCGGCTTCACCCCTCGTCTTGTCGCCACCTGCATGACTTCGCGAGCCAGGCGGTCGAAGACGATGAAGCGCGCCGGATCGTCAAAGTTGGCGGCGATCGAATCGTCGTTCAGTGCCGTGGCGAAGAGCATGGCTCCGTAGGCTAGCTTGCCCCAGAGATAGCCCCAGATGTTCTCCGTAAGCTCGGCGTTCGGCTCGAAGACCTGCAACAGCTTATGCATGGCGCGCGTTCGCTCGCGCGTCTTGCCGTCGATCTCGCCGACCACGACCGAGGCACGGTTACCGCGAACGATGCGGCCCGGCCCCAGCCAGTCGGCGCCGAAATTGACGAAGCAGCCCATGGTGCGCTCCGCACCCAGCCGCTTGCCGATGGCGATCTCGTTGAGGCCGTTCTGGGCCGAAAGCACGTAGCCGTCCGGCGTCAGATGCTTGGCCAGGGGGCCAAGCGCTGCTTCCGTGGCCGGCGCCTTCACCGCCAGAACTATGCGTGAATAGGTGCCCGTCAGCTCCTCGGGTGTGGCGGCGGGAATGACCTGGGTGAACTGGTCGACCGGTCCTTCGATACTCAGTCCGCTGGTGCGGCAGGACTTGACGTGCTCGCGCACGATATCGACCAGCAGCACGGGGATTCCAGCGCGCGCCCAGTAAGCGCCGATCGTGCCGCCGATAGCACCCGCCCCCCAGATAACGATGGGCTCCTGGCTGCTCATGCGGCGCTCAGCCGGTGCACGTCGTCGTGAGTCGCCACATGGACGACACCATCGTCGGCGATCCAGCCCCGCGCCATACCCAGCGTATTGAACGGCACGACGACCCGCCCTGCCGCATCGACCGCCACCATCCCGGCACCGATCATATGCTTGCCCAATATGTCGATGACGTCGCCGGTGGCTTCCTCAAGGCTTCGGCCGGCATACAGCATGCGCGCCGCCACGTCATAGGCCGCGACCCGACGGATGAAAATCTCGCCCTGCCCCGTGCCCGAGACGGCGCAGACGCCGTTGCGCGCGTAGGTCCCCGCTCCGATGATCGGCGAATCGCCGACCCGGCCCACCGGTTTGTTATTGAAGCCGCCGGTCGAGGTGGCAGCGGCAAGGTTGCCCCGCCCATCCAGCGCAACGGCGCCGACCGTGCCGTGCTTCTCCGCCTCGCTGGCCAGCGCGATGGTGCCGCGCGCCTTGCGGGCCTTGAGCGAGGCCAGCGCCTTCACCCGGCGCTCTAGAGTGAAATAGCTGTTCTCCACGATCTCGAGGCCGGCGCGCGCCGCAAAGTCGTCGGCTGCCGAAGAAGTCAGCAGCACACAATCGGACTTCTCCATCACCGCACGGGCGGCGCGGATGGGATTGCGGATACGCCGCGTGGCGCAGACCGCACCAGCAGCCAGGGTTGCCCCGTCCATGATCGAGGCGTCGTGCTCGTGCTCACTGGTCTCGGTCAGGGCGGCGCCGTAGCCGGCGTTGAAATGCGGGCTGTTCTCCATGACGACGACGGCGGCCTCGACCGCGTCGAGCGCCGAACCGCCGGCGGTGAGTATTTTCCAGGCGGCGCGAAGCGAGTCGCCCAAATGCCGGTTCGTCTCCGCCCATTCCGCCTCAGTCAACAGGTCGCGTGCCAGCGTGCCGCAGCCGCCGTGAATACCGATTGCCAGAGGTCCCATGAAACTCGTCCGTTTAGAAAGAAGAGAGGGAGCGCCGCTGCGCTCCCTCCCGCTACGCTATCCCTTATTTAGCCGGCTTGATGTTCATGGCCAGCGTGTCTTCGTCGACACGTGCCTTGATGGTCACCTTGTCCTTCTGCATGGCCCAGGCCGAGCCGACCGCGACCAGCGGCAGACGCGGCCGGTCGGTATGCACCAGCTCGTTGGCCTGCTCGAGCAGCGAGCGCCGCTTGGCCTCGTTCATCTCCACGGCGGCGTCCTGGATCAGTTTGTCCATCGTCGGGTTGACGTAACCGAGCACGTTGAAAGCGCCGAACTTCTTTGCCGGATCGTTCGAGTGTGCCACCGACGACAGCGTGTAGTGCGCTTCGCCGGTCAGCGTTCCCCAGCCCGACATCGACATCGAGAACTCGCCACGCGTGCGGGCCGGGAAGAACACGGCCGCGGTCTGCGCGTTGGCCTGGGCGTCGATACCCACGGCAGCCAGCATCTGCGCCACCGAGGTGCCAACCTGCCGGTCGCCCGGCAGACGGTCGCTGGTGAAGCTGAAGACTACCTTGAAGCCGTTGGGATAACCGGCCTGGGCAAGCAGCTGCTTGGCCCGGTTGGGGTCGTACTTGAGCTCGGGGACTTTCTTGCTGTAGCCGAAGATGCTCGGCGTCACGAGCTGGTTCTGCGCCTTGCCGAGCCCTTCCATGGCGATCTCGGCCAGCGCCTTGCGGTCGATGGCGAGATCGATGGCCTCACGTACCCGCGGATCCTGAAGCGGATTCTTGGCCAGGGCCGAGCCGTCCTTGGCGCTGACCTGCGGGGCCTTGTCCCGCATGTCGAGCTCCATGTTGAAGACGTAGATGGTGTCGATGGTCATCACGTTGAGCTTGGGATCGCGCTTCAGGGTCGCGACGTCCGTTGCCGGCACGCGGGTGATCAGATCGACCTGACCGGCCTTGAGCTGGGCCACGCGCGCGGCGTCGTTCGGGATCTCCTTGCGCACATGACGCTGCCAGGGCTCCTTGGTGCCCCAGAAGCCGTCGAAACGGTCGAGCACCAGCTGGTCCTTCGGCGTCCAGGAGACGAACTTGTAAGGGCCGGTGCCGATGGCGGCCTTGCCGGAGTTGAAGGCCGGATTCGACGTGTCCTTGGTGAGGCCGGCCGCCGCCTTGTGCGAGACGATGAACAGGCGGATGAAGTCGTTGGGCAGGTTCGGGGCCGGGCCGTCCGTCTTGATGCGGATGGTGTGCGGGTCGACGATCTGCGTCTGCTGCACGCGGCGCACGTAGATGGTCAGCGGGTTCGGGCCGGTGACCAGAGGGATGCGCTCGATCGAGAATTTGACATCCTCGGCCGTGAAGTCCGAGCCGTCATGGAACTTGACGCCGCGACGCAGCTTGAACTCCCAAGTGGTGTCGTCGAGGGCCTTCCAGCTCTCGGCAAGGCGTGGCTCGATCTCCAGCCCGTCACCGGACCAGGTAAGCGTGTCGAAAACGTGCTTCAGCGTCTCGGCATGGGTGCCGGTGGCGGTGAAGTGCGGGTCGATCGAATCCGGGCCCGCGCGTACGCCGATGGTCAGCGTCTGTGCCGCGGATGGGGTCGCTACCGCCGAAACCAGCGCGCCGGCGAGTGCCAGCGCCGTAAAGCCGCTCCTGTACATGGTCATTGTGCCTCCTCCTCAACCATTTGGGTGGGCCATTTGGGTGAATCCTCAACCAGCCGCGCCAGCAGCGTTGACAGCGTGCGCTGCTCGTCCGCGTTCAGAACCGACAGCATGCGCTGCTCGCGCTCCACCATCGGCAAAAGCGTTTCATCGAAGATGCGCCGTCCCTCGGCGGTGAGGCGCAGCACGTAGCTGCGCCGGTCGCGCTGGTCGGCGGCGCGGCGGATCAGCCGGCGGCGCAGCAGCTTCTGGATGGCCCGGCTCAACGTGTTCTTGGGGAAGCCCCCCGAGGCGCAGACGTCCTTCGCCGCCAGCCCGTCGCGCAAGCCGAGCGAATAGATCACCACGTATTCGGGGCGCACCAGGCCGAAGCGCTGCTCGATCCAGCCGTAGACCGGGAGGTTGAACTGCAGGCCGAGGTAATTGATGCGGAAAGAGAACCAGCAGGGGTTCTCCCATAGTTTCAGGGCGATCAACGGGTGCAGCGCAGCGCTCCCCGGCGAGCCCGCGCTCTTCGTGGATCGGTCCCGGCTCAGCACTCTCCCCTGCGGCGTCGCGACCATCGCGGCTGGTCCAGATAGTTCCAGATGGAACTTGACGACAAAGGCGGCACTTGGTCAAGTGGTCTTGTGCGTCGCTCCGGGGAGATAGGGCCATGCGGATTTCACAGACCAACTGGATGCAGATCGAAGAGCGCGTCAAGCATGACAATCGCTGCGTGTTGCCTATCGGCAGCACCGAGCAGCACGGCTATCTCAGCCTTTGCGTCGACATGATCCTCTCCGAAAAGGTATCGGTCGATGCCAGCGAGCCGCTCGGCGTGCCGGTCTACCCGGCCGTGCCCTACGGCACCACGCCTTACTATGCGGATTTTCCCGGTACCGTGAGCCTGCGCCTCACCACCTACATCGCGCTCATCGAGGACATCCTCGAGAGCATTTACCGCAGCGGCTTCCGCCGCATCGTCATGGTCAACGGCCATGGCGGCAACGGGCCGATCCAGGGCTTTCTCAAGGAATGGATGAGCCGGCGCACCGACGCGCGGGTGAAGTTCCACGAATGGTGGAAGGCGCCGAAGACCTGGGCCAAGACCATGGAGATCGACCGAGAGGCCTCACACGCCAGCTGGATGGAGAACTTCCCCTGGACGCGCATCCCGGGAGTAGAGATGCCCAAGACCAAGAAACCGCTGGTCGACATGGTGCGTATGCAGACCTCGAACCCCGCCGAAGTGCGCAAGATCATCGGCGATGGCAACTACCACGGGCTCTACCAGCGCCCGGATGAAGAGGTGTTGGACCTGTGGAAAGTGGCGGTCGAGGAAACCCGCGACATCATCGAGAAAGGCTGGCACTGACGCGCCGGTAGATTCGGAGGACCGGCGGTGCTTGGCTTTCTGATCCAGCGCCTGATCCAGGCCGCCGTGGTGATGATGCTCATCTCGGCGCTGGTCTTCATCGGGGTCTTCGCCGTTGGCAATCCGATCGACGTGCTCATCTCACCTGACGTCACACAGCAGATCCGCCTCGACACCATCGCCGCCTACGGTTTCGACAAGCCGCTCTGGGAGCAGTACCTCAACTTCCTCGACCGGCTGGTGCACGGCAATTTCGGCCGCTCCTTCGTCTTCAACATGCCGGTCCTGCAGCTGATCCTCTCGCGCCTGCCGGCGACGCTGGAGCTCACTGTCGCCGCCGTGGTCGGCGCCATGGTGATCGGCATCCCACTCGGCATGTACGCCGGCTACCGGCCGGACAGCCCGGTGACCAAGACCATCATGGGCTTGTCGATCCTCGGTTTCTCGGTACCGACTTTCTGGATCGGCCTTGTCCTGATCATGACCTTTGCCGTCCACCTCGGCGTGCTGCCCGCAGGCGGGCGCGGCGACACGGTGGCCGTGTTGGGCGTGGAGTGGAGCTTCCTCACCCTCAACGGGCTCTCTCACCTCTTCCTGCCGGCGCTCAACCTGTCGCTGTTCAAGCTTGCCATGATGATCCGCCTGGCCCGTGCCGGAACGCGCGAGATCATGCTCACCGATACGATCAAGTTCGCCCGCGCCACCGGCCAGTCCGAGTGGACGATTCTGCGCCGCCATGTGCTGCGCCAGATCGCCATCCCCATCGTCACCGTGCTCGGCCTGGAGTTCGGCTCCACCCTCGCCTTCGCCGTGGTGACCGAGACGATCTTCTCCTGGCCCGGCGTCGGCAAGCTGATCATCGACTCGATCCAGTCGCTCGACCGCCCGGTGATGGTCGCCTACCTGATGCTGGTCGCCTTCCTGTTCATCGTCATCAATTTCCTGGTCGACATCGCCTATGCAGCCCTCGATCCGCGCCTGCGCACGCGGAGAGCCTAGATGGACAAGGCAACGCCGCTCGGGCGCTTCTGGGCCGAGTTCCGCGAAAGTCATATCGCCACGGCGGCCCTGGCGCTGATCCTGGCGGTCGGCACGCTGGCGCTGTTGGCGCCGTGGATCGCCCCGCAGAACCCCTATGACATCGGCACGCTTGTGCTGATGGATGCGCGTCGCCCGCCCGGCCATGTCGGCGCCAACGGTTTCGTTTACTGGCTGGGCACCGACGCGCAAGGCCGCGACCTGCTCTCGGCCACCATGTACGGGCTGCGCATCTCGGTGCAGATCGGCGTCGCCGCCGGCTTCATCGCCTTCGTGGTCGGCGCCACGCTGGGCGCCACCGCCGCCTTCGTCGGCGGGCGCATCGAGATGCTGGTCATGCGCTTCATCGACCTGCAGCTTTCCTTCCCGGCCATCCTGCTCGCCCTGGTGCTCTCGGCCCTGCTCGGCCAGGGCAAGGCCCAGATCGTCATCGCGCTGGTCACGGCGCAGTAC
>VGEI01000187.1 GCA_016869415.1 Alphaproteobacteria bacterium | reverse complement strand
GGCGTCTGCGCCGTCTGCGGACGCGAGGCGCGGGGCTTCGGCTACGTCCACCAGATGCGCTGGGACCGCTTTCCTTATCACCGCTTCTGCTCGATGCGCTGCCTCGATGCCGGCGCGGCGCTCGCCAACAGGAACAACGGGATGATCGACAAAACCGACATGGAGACCCGAGCAATCAAGGAGGCGCGTCGGTTTCTCGCCGAGACGCTCACCGAGCTCGACCTGATGGCACCGTTCTACGACCGGAAGCCGGAAGAGATCGACCGCATCATCGAGGCCTGCGTCGACGGGTTTCGGGAGTCGATGCAGCGTCAGGTGGTCGCCCGCGATCCTCTCGACGATCCCTTGCCCTTTTAGAGACGACGAATAGCCATGACCAATGGAGAAATCTGGAGAGATATTCCGTCCCTGCCTGGCGTTCTCGCCAGCAATGAGGGACGTATCATGCTGGTCCCTTATCGTGGCGCGATGCCGCGCGGCGGGCAGCGTCCCTATGGCGGAACGCCGGCCTTTGGCGTTTGGAACAAGGCCGATGGGCGTTTTATCGTCACGATTGGCGACCGCACCTACAAGGTCGCCCGACTGGTAGCCGAGGCATTCCATGGCGGCCCGCCCTTCGAGGGCGCCGTGGTCATGCACCTCGATGAGAACGCAGCCAATAATCGCGCTGACAATCTGCGCTGGGGCACGCAGCAGGAGAATCTCAACGCGCCGGGGTTCCTGGACTACTGCCATTCGCGCACCGGCGACCAGCACCCCGCCGCTAAGGCTCGGGCGAGGTCGCGCCCATGATCGTCGATCTCAACCACGGCTCCGGCTTCGTCTATGGCCGCATCGGCGATGGGATCGGCGTGTCCGATAGGATCAATGCGCTGATCGACGAGGCTCTCGTGGCGCGCAACCGGCGTCAAAGGCCGCGCGACTATCTCGGCGGCAGCCGGATCGGCGAGCCCTGCGCGCGCAAGCTCGTCTACGAGGTGACCCATACGCCCAAGGATGAGGGCAAGGATTTTGATGGCGCGATCCTGCGCATCTTCGACGCCGGCCACCAGTTCGAGACGCTTTCGATTCGCTGGCTTCGCGGCGCGGGCTTCGACCTTCGCACCGAGCGCACCGACGGCGGTCAATTCGGCTTTGAGGCGGCGGGCGGCAAGCTGCGTGGCCACATCGACGGCGTGATCCTCGCCGGGCCGAACGTCGGACTGAAATGGCCGGCGCTCTGGGAGCACAAGGCGCTCGGCTCGAAGTCCTGGAACGATCTCGTCAAGCACGGCCTGGCGCTCTCGAAGCCGGTCTACTTCTCCCAGGTCCAGCTCTACATGGGCTACCTGGAACTGGAGACCGCCCTCGTCACGGCGCTGAACAAAGACACCCAGGCGCTCCACCACGAGGTCGTGCCGTTCGATCCGTCAAGCGCGCAGGCGCTGTCCGACAAGGCCGTCGATATCCTGCGCGCGGCGGAGGCCGGCGAGCTGCCACCCCGGATTGCGGCGAGCGCCGATTTCTTTCTGTGTCGGTTCTGTCCTTACGCTGCGCGCTGCTGGGAGGTCAGGGCATGACGATCACCCTCTCCGATGCCCAAGGCCGCGCCATCGCCGCAATTCGCGACTGGTACGAGACGCGGCGGCATGAGCAGCAGGTTTTTCGTCTCTTTGGCTATGCCGGCTGCGGAAAGACCACCATCACCGCCATGGCGATGGAGGCGCTGGGGCTGGAGCCGATGGCTCCGGGCGGCCTTGGCGGCGTGCTCTTTGCCGCCTTCACCGGCAAGGCCGCGCTGGTCATGACGCGCAAGGGTACACCCGCCCAGACCATCCACAGCCTCATCTACCGGGTTTCCGAGGCGACGCCCGAGGAGATCGCGCGCGTGGCCGAGGATCTGGGCTCGCTGCGCCGCGACCTGCCACGCATGGGGCCGGCCGAGCGGGACTTCGCAATGACCCGGATCGCCCAGCTCGAGCTACGCCTCGAGGACATCCACCAACCGAAGTTCCTGATCAACGAGCAGTCGACCCTGCGCGATGCGGACCTGCTCGTCCTCGACGAGGTCTCCATGGTCGGCGCGGACATGGCGCACGATCTGCTGGCCTTCGGCAAGCCGATCCTGGTGCTAGGCGATCCCGGCCAGTTGCCGCCGATCAAGGGCCTCGGCTTCTTCACCGAAGCAGCGCCTGACGTGATGCTGACCGAGGTGCATCGCCAGGCGGGCGACAGCGCCATCCTGCGGCTTGCCACCATGGCCCGCGAGGGTCTGCCGATACCGCCCGGCGCGCATGACGAGCATGTCTGGAAGATGTCGCGCCATGAGGTGGCGCCCGCGCAGATGCTGCAGGGCGGACAGGTGATCTGCGGCACCAACGCGACGCGGCGCTCCCTCAACACCGCGATGAAGCGCGCGGCCGGTTTCGGCGCCGACTATCCCACCGGGAGTGGCGAGAAAATCATCTGCCTCAAGAACCGCCACGATCTCGGGCTGATCAACGGCATGTTCCTGACCCTCGCCGACGTGCGGCAGGATCCGGGCGACGCCTTCGCCTTCAGCGCCATGGTCGAGACCGAGGACGGTCTGAGCATCGCCGGACGGCAATGCTTCTGGCGCGGCGAATACGCCGACCATGTCGCTTTCGATCCCGAGCGCGGACGGCGGGAATGGCAGGCACGGCGCGGTCTGATCGAGACCAGCTGGGGCTACGCGATCACCTGCCACAAGTCGCAGGGCTCGCAATGGGAGAACGTCGTCGTCTTTGACGACGGGTTCGGGCGCACCGCGGCCGATCGCAGTCGCTGGCTCTACACCGCGATCACGCGGGCCGAGAAGGGGCTGGTGATCCTTGCTTGACCTCAACGACGCGCCCCATCCGTCCTCGCGCCAAGTCCGCTACGACCTCGACGCCATCGTGGCCCGGCTGCGCGCAACGGCCGAATCCTGGGTGCCGCACCAGTTCCCGAACGGCCGGCGGGTCGGCGATGAGTGGCGCTTGGCCAATATCAAGGGCGCCGCGCCGCGCAAGCAGGGCAGTTGCGTCATCGCGCTCAAGGGCGAGCATGCCGGCGATTGGATCGACTTCGATGGCGGCCATGGCGGTGGTCCGCTCAGCGCGCTCGAAGAGGCGACGGGACTCAAGGGCCGCGATCTGTTTGCCCATGCGGCCGAGATGGTGGGCTGGTTGCCTGGCGCGCCCTCGCGGCAGGAACCGCAGGCCGCGGCGGCGAAGCCGGAGCGCGACACGGCGCGCGAGATCGCCTTCATCATGGAGCGGGCGGTTCCGCTGGCCGATACCCCAGCGGCCTACTATCTGCGCGGTCGCGGGCTTGCCTTCGACGGCGTGGCCGATCTGCTCGCGCACCATGACCTGACCCACTGGGAGACGAAATCAGGCTTCCCCGGGATGATCGCTGTGGTCCGCGACGTGGACGGCGAGTCCTTCGCCATTCATCGGACCTACCTGCAGGTTGCTGCGGATGCGCCCGATACGGTGACAAAAGCCGCCGTCTCCAAGCCACGCATGATGCTGGGCAGGGTGGCGGGCGGTGCGGTGCGGCTGGCCCCGATCAGCGATGCCGCCATCGTCCTCGGACTCTGCGAAGGGATCGAGACCGGCCTCGCCGTCATGACGTCCTGTCCCGGCCTGCCGGTGTGGGCGACGCTGTCGGCCACCAATCTTGAGCAGGTGAAGCTTCCGCCCGAAGCACACCGCATTGTCATTCTCGCCGACCATGATGCATCGGGCGCCGGCGCTCGTGCGGCGGAGACGGCAGCGCGCCGGTTGCGGGCCGAGGGGCGACAGGTCGCGATCGCGCTTCCCACCAGGCCGGGCGACGATTTCAACGACGTGCTCTTGCGCGACGGACCGGAGGCGGTGGCGGCGATCGTCCAGGCGGCACTCACCGCGAAGGATGATAAGGACGAGGCCCTCACGCCCGATGCGACCGGCCGCCATCTGCCCGTCGGCTTTGTTGCGCCGGCCGAAACCCTTCCAGCACTGCGTGCGGATGACGGCGATCTCTCCCGCGCCGTCGATCGGGCCTGGAGCCTGCTCCTGCAATCCAACCGCTCGCCTTGGATATTCCGCTCGGGCGGGCTGCCGACCTGGATCGTGCCCGACGACGAAGGCCGTCCTGTCGCCGTAACGATCACCGACGAGCGCCTGCGCCACATGCTGGCCAAGCTCGCGGTCTGGCGTCGCATGGGTCGCAGCGGCGACGTGGTGCCGGCCCATCCGCCCACGGCGGTGATCAAATCGATCCTGGCAACGCCCGATCCCGGTCTGCCGGTGCTCTCCGGCATCGTCACCACGCCGGTGTTCGGCCGCGGTGGCACGCTGTTGACCGAGTCCGGATATCACCCCGACGCCAGGCTGTTCTATCGCCCGACACCCGGGTTCACGGTGCCAACAATCCCCGACTGCCCCACGGCCAACGACATCACTCAGGCGCGCTCGCTGCTGCTCGACGATCTCTTGGGCGACTTCCCCTTCACATCGCTCGCCGAGCGCGCCCACGCCGTGTCGCTGCTGCTTCTGGGCTTCCTGCGCGCCATGGTCGATGGGCCGACGCCGCTGCACCTGATCGAGAAGCCCGCTCCCGGCACCGGCGCAACGCTGATGGTCGACGCGATTGCCACCATTCTGACCGGCTCCGGGGCCTCCGTCATGACCGAGGCCAGTGACGATGAGGAATGGCGTAAACGGGTCACCGCAAAACTGCGGCAGATTCCAGCGCTGCTGCTGATCGACAACATCCACCACAAGCTCGACAGCTCAGCGCTGGCCGCAGCGCTGACCGCGCCGTTCTGGGAGGACCGCATTCTCGGGGTCTCCGAGATGACGCGCCTGCCAATCCGCTGCATCTGGATCGTCACCGGAAACAACCCCGAGTTCTCCAACGAGATGGCCCGCCGCCTCGTGCGCATCAGGCTCGATGCTCGCGTCGATCAGCCGTGGCGGCGCGAGGGCTTCCGCCACCCCGATCTGATGATCTGGGTACGCACCAATCGCGCCCGTCTCGTCGCCGCCTGCCTCATCCTCTGCCGTGCCTGGATCGCTGCCGGACGGCCGCAGGGCACACGCAGCATCGGCAGTTACGAGTCCTGGGCGCAGACGCTGGGCGGTGTGCTCGAGGTCGCCGGCATCGACGGCTTCCTCGGCAATCTCGACGAGATGATGGAGGCGTCCGATGGCGAGGGCGCCGTCTGGCGCAGCTTCGTGTCGGCCTGGTGGGACCGGTTCGGGACGGCGGAGGTCAGCACGAGCGATCTCTATGAGTTGGCGCAGGTGAGCGAACCGCCGCTGCCGCTGGGGTTCGGCAATGACCGGTCGCAACGCATCCGGCTAGGGAAGGCCTTGGGACGCATGCGCGACCGCATGTTCAGGCTGCGCCAAGCCGTCGTCCGCATCGAAGCCTCTGGCACCTATCAAGGGGCACAGCGGTGGCGTCTCGTCTTAGATGAAAAAACAGGCACGGATGAACATTCACAACATTCACCGAAGCCGGCCGAGCCCGTGAATGTCGTGAATGTTGGTGAATGTTCTTACAGCAACATTCACGAGCCTAAACCTATGGAAAGATTGGTCTCCGGCCAATCCGGTGAATGTCGTGAATGTTTTTCTAACCCTTACACATGTGCGGACGCGCGCGCGCCTGTGAAGGAGACCACGGGAAAACATTCACCACATTCACGACATTCACCGGACCCAGGAAACTCGAGGGTTTCCGACGGTGAATATCCCGGTGAATGTCAGGGCGGACATTCACCGATCCCAAATCCGCCCGCCTGGCTGGAGGACGTGCCGTGATGCGCGCTCCGCAGGCGACCGGGCCGCCTGACGCAGCCCAAACCAAAGAACCGGACGACGACGGCCAGCTCCGTCAAGAACCAAGCCGTCGCCGTCCTGACCACGACCATCCCCTCAACGGAGATCATCATGGCTGCGACGACTCTGACTTTACCTGCCAGCGAAGCAAGCGCGCCGGCGACCATGCCACTACCGACGCCCGGCGGCGCCCTCTTGGCCCTCGACCTGGGCACCACCACCGGCTGGGCACTGCGGACCGGCGACGGCACGATTGCCAGCGGCACGGTCTCGTTCCGCCCGAACCGCTATGACGGCGGCGGCATGCGCTACCTGCGCTTCACCAACTGGCTGACGGAGCTCGACCGGCTGTCCGGTCCGATCGCCGCCATCTGGTTCGAGGAGGTGCGTCGTCACGCCGGCACTGACGCGGCGCACGTGTTTGGGGGTCTCATCGCGACGCTGACGACATGGGCCGAGTTGCGCGGGGTGCCTTACGCAGGCGTGCCCGTGGGGACATGGAAACGGTGCCTATGCGGCAAGGGCAATGCCGACAAGGCGGCCGTCATAGCCGCGATCCGCGCTCGCGGGTTCGATCCCGGCGACGACAACGAAGCAGACGCGCTCGCCATCCTGCTGTGGGTCACGGAAACGAACGGAGGCCTGCGATGAGCGGGAAGGCCATGCTCAACCATGCGGCCGAGGTCGTGGCCGACCGCAGTGCTGCTTACGGCGCGCCGTCAAAGGCGATGGAGCTCCTGGCGAAGCGCTGGTCGATCACACTCGGGCACCCCGTGACGCCGGCGCAGGCCGTGCTGTGCCTGATAGACCTGAAGCTCACGCGCCTCGCGCACGATCCCAGGCACCAGGATTCGATCCTCGATATCGCGGGCTACGCCGCTGTCTTGCATGAGGTCACCCGATGAGATGGGCGCCGCGAGGTTACGGCGGTGCGCGTCGTCCGCCCGAGCAGGTCAAGCGCGATGGCTGGCGCGAGCAAGGCGTATTGGTGGTCGAGAAAAACGACGAGCGGCTAACCTGGCCCGAGCGCGAACTGATCCGCCAACTCGGCGAGAAACTCTACGGCGACAATCACAAACGACAGGAGGCCACGCATGAATGACTGGACCCCTGCCATGGTTGAGGAACGGCTCATCGAGGCGGCGGCCGTTCTGCGGCGTCTGCCTTCGGTGCGCATGAGCGGGTATTTCAGCACCTGGCCAACCATGATCGTGGAGTTCAGCGATCTCGTGGGACAAACGCCCGAGCCCATGCGTCTGCCACCGCCGTCGGCTGCCGCCATCAGTCGCATGG
>VGEI01000186.1 GCA_016869415.1 Alphaproteobacteria bacterium | reverse complement strand
GAGCAGGTCCGGGGCGTCGGACTGCCCACTCAGGACGGTGAGGTGCGATCATGCGGTTGCGCAGGCCCGCATCTGCGGACATCCGCTCCGGCTTTTTCGAGCCCTCTGATAATAAAAAGCTTTCCGGCCTTGCCTTTTGGAACAAAACCGGTACATTATTGGTTATCCGCTTCGGGGCCCGCACATGCCCCGAAGCGGAAAAGACTGAGGGAACAAAACGGGAATTCGCGGGCTTGGATGATCCTCGGGGGCCCCGCGCCGAGGCTGTATAAGGGAGACCGAATCATGTCATCAGTCACCGCCCTGCGCGCCGTCGTGAAGGAAAAAGACGGCACCGAAAAGGACTACATGGACAAGAACAAGGCTCTCGAGGCCGCTCTCAGCCAGATCGAGCGCGCCTTCGGCAAGGGCTCGATCATGAAGCTCGGTCAGCGCGAGGCGGCGACGGCGGCCGACGTGGTCTCCACCGGCTCGCTCTCCCTCGACATCGCGCTCGGCATCGGCGGCCTGCCGCGCGGCCGCATCATCGAGATCTACGGGCCCGAGAGCTCGGGCAAGACGACGCTGGCCCTGCACGTCATTGCCGAGGCCCAGCGCCGCGGCGGGGCCTGCGCCTTCGTCGACGCCGAGCACGCGCTCGATCCCGCTTATGCCCGCAAGCTGGGTGTGAACGTCGACGAGCTTTTGATCTCCCAGCCCGATGCCGGCGAGCAGGCGCTGGAGATCGCCGATACGCTGGTGCGCTCGGGCGCCATCGAGGTGCTGGTGGTCGACAGCGTCGCCGCGCTGGTGCCGCGCGCTGAGCTCGAGGGCGAGATGGGCGACCCGCAGATGGGCCTGCATGCCCGCCTGATGAGCCAGGCGCTGCGCAAGCTCACCGGCTCGATCTCCAAGTCGAACTGCATGGTCATCTTCATCAACCAGATCCGTATGAAGATCGGCGTCATGTTCGGCAACCCGGAGACCACGACCGGCGGCAACGCGCTCAAGTTCTACGCCTCGGTGCGCCTCGATATCCGCCGTGTCGGCGCCATCAAGGAGCGCGAGGAGGTCGTGGGCAACCAGACCCGCGTCAAGGTGGTGAAGAACAAGATGGCCCCGCCCTTCAAGGTGGTCGAGTTCGACATCATGTACGGCGAGGGTGTGTCGAAGACGGGCGAGCTCATCGATCTCGGCGTCAAGGCCGGGGTGGTCGAGAAGTCGGGCGCCTGGTTCTCCTATGACGGCCAGCGCATCGGCCAGGGCAAGGAGAACGCCCGCCACTTCCTCAAGGAGCATCCGGAGATCGCCGCGACGATCGAGGCGGCCATCCGCCAGAACGCTGGCCTGGTCGCCGGCTCGATGATGAGCGATAGCGAGAAGGCCGCCGACGATTGAGTTTCCGAGCTCTCTACCGCTGCCATGGGTAGAGTTGCCCCCGCACGGGGGCGGAAGCGGGCGCCCGGAATTGTGACCGGGCGCCCGCTTTGTCTTTCGGGCGTTCGTGCTACGGTTGCGGCATGAGCGATACACCCCGTCCTCCCGTTCCGCCGCTGCGCGCCACCGTCGCCGAGCTCGCGCCGTTCAGGCCGCCGCCGATCGAGGCCGATCCGGGGGCCGGCGCCGGTGCCAGGCGCCTACACCTCAACGAAGGCCCGTTCCCGCCGAGCCCGGCCTCCGTGGCCGCGATCCGCGAGGCGGCTGCCGGCGTGCACCGCTATCCCGATCCCCGGTCGCGGCGCCTGGCTGCGGCTCTTGCGGCGCGCATCTCCGTGCCGGTGGAACGTCTGGTCTTCGGCAACGGCAGCGAGGAGATTCTCTCGATCCTGCTGGCCATGACCGGCGGCGGTCATGCCGTGCTGCCGATTCCCTCGTTCCCGCGCTATTTCGCCGTGGCCAAATTCGTCGGCGGCCGCGTCACGCCCGTACCGGTGCGCCAGGACGGCGCCAACGACGTCGGCGCCATGCTGGCGGCGATCACGCCCGAGACCCGCATCGTCGTCGTGGCTACCCCCAACAACCCGACCGGCGCCATGCTCGACGGCGCCGATCTCGAGCGTCTGGCGCGCGGCCTGCCGGCGCATGCGCTGCTCATGCTCGACGAGGCCTATCACGAATTTTCCCGCCATGCCGGGGGGCCAGACGTGCTGACGATTCTCAAGGACTGCAAAGCGCCCTGGGCGGTGCTGCGCACCTTCTCCAAGGCCTATGGCCTGGCGGGCCTGCGTATCGGCTACGCCATCACCGGCGATGGCGCACTCGCCGAGGCGTTCAACCGCGTGCGCGGCGTCTTCAACGTCGACAGCATCGCCCAGGCGGCGGCTTTGGCTGCGCTCGGCGACGAGGCGCATGTGCGCAATCTGCTGGACGACTGCGCGCGCCAGCGCCGGCGCCTGAGCGAGGGCCTGGCACGCGCCGGCTGCGCGCCGCTGCCCAGTGTCGCCAATTTCATCACCGCAAGGATGCCGATACCGGCGGCCGAGGCGGTGAAGGCCTTCGCCGCCCGGGGCATCTTGATCGGCGCGCTTGGAACACCACCCTTCGAAAACCACATCCGCATCACCATCGGAACCGGCGAGGACACCGATGCCGTGCTGGCGGCGCTGGCCGAGATCGTCAGGGCCTAGAGACGGCGCTCGAGGTAACGGCTGTAACGGGACATGCCGTAGCAGAAAATCCAAAACCCCAGCGCCGCGAATACATAGCCGCTGGTGCGCACATGCTCCCCGGCGATCCACGCTGGGTCGGCCATGCCAGCCTGGATCACCGCCAGAAAATCGAAAAGACCGATGATCAGGATCAGCGTCGTCTCCTTGAAGATGCCGATGCAGGTGTTAACCAGGGCGGGCAGGGCGATACGCAGCGCCTGCGGCAGGATGACGAAGGCCATCATGCGGGCGTAGCTGAGGCCCAGTGCGCGTGCGGCCTCGTACTGTCCCGGCGGTACCGCCTGCAGGCCGCCGCGGAAGACCTCGGCCATGTAAGCGGCATTGAAGATGGAGAAGGCGACCAGCGCACGCAGCAGCTTGTCGAAGTCGAGGCCCGCCGGCACGAAGAGCGGGAACATGACGATGGCGAGGAACAGCACGTTGATCAGCGGCACGCCGCGCCAGAACTCGATGAAGGCGACACAGAACCAGCGGATGACCGGCCGGGGTGAGCGGCGGCCGAGCGCCAGCAGCAGGCCGAGCGGGATCGAGGTGGCGATGGCCCACACCGCCACGACGAGGGTGAGCATCAGACCGCCCCATTCGGTGGTCGGCACGTGGCGCAGCCCGAACCAGCCGCCCAATAGCAGGCCGAAGGTCAGCGCCGGATAGAGCGTGAGCATGACGATGCCGACAGGTCCCTTGGCGGGTCCGCGCGGCAGCATCATCAGGGCGATCCCCAGCGCGCCGAGCGCGAAGACCAGGTCGATGCGCCAGCGCTCGGCTGCCGGATAGCTGCCGTAGATGAAGGTCGACCAGCGGGCGCCGACGAACACCCAGCAAGCCGCCTCGCGGTCGGGACAGTCCTCGATGCGTGTACCCCGCCAGGCGGCGTCGACCACCGCCCATTCGAATAGCGGCGGCACGACCAGATAGAGGAACCAGAGCGACAGGACGGTCAGCGCGATGTTGAGCGGCGAGGAGAACAGATTGGCCCGTAGCCAGGCGGCGGCGCCCGTGGCCGCGACCGGCGGCTTGCGCTCGCTCTCCCACTGACTGCCGGTGAGCGTCGTCATGCAAGCCGCTCGCGCAGCGCCACGCGGCGGTTGTACCAGTTCATCAGCCACGAGATGACGAGACTGATGGAGAGATAGACGCCCATGGTCAGGGCCATGACCTCGAAGGGCTGGCCGGTCTGGCTCAGTACGGTGCCGGCGAAGATCTGGGTGAGTTCGGGGTAAGCGATGGCCGCGGCCAGCGACGAGTTCTTGGTCAGATTGAGGTACTGGCTGGTCAACGGCGGCACGATGGCGCGCAGTGCCTGCGGGATGACGACCAGCCGGTAGATGGCGCCCGGCCGCAAGCCGACCGAACGTGCCGCCTCGACCTGGCCGTGCGGCACGCTGAGCACGCCGCCGCGCACGATCTCGGCGATGAACGAAGCCGAATAGGTTGACAGCGCCAGTGCCAGGGCGACGAATTCCGGCAGTACGACCACGCCGCCCTCGAAGTTGAAACCGGCGAGGGCAGGGCGGTCCCAGCTCAGCGGAAAGCCGCTGGTGCTGGCGGCTAGCAGGGGCAAGCCGATGAGCAGCGCGGCGGCCACCCACCCGGCTGGCGGGCGCCGGCCGGTGGCCGCCTGGCGGCGCCGCGCCCAGGCGTGGACTGCAATCGAGCTGGCAAGCGCCAGAAGCAGGGTGAGCGCGACGATCCCGGCCCCCGGCTCGAAGACCGGCGAGGGGAGATAGAGACCGCGGTTATTGAGGAAGATGTCCCCCGGCAGGCTCAGGCTCTGCCGCGGCCCGGGCAACGGCCGCAACATGGCGAAGTACCAGAAGAAGATCTGCAACAGCAGCGGGATGTTGCGCAGCGTCTCGATGTAGATCGCCGCCAGCCGCGCGACCAGCCAGTTGCTCGAGAGGCGTGCTAGGCCGATGAAGAAACCGAGAATGTGGCCAGGACGATGCCGACGGCCGACACCAGAAGCGTGTTGAGGATGGCAACGAGAAAAGCCCGGCCGTAGCTCGACGCCTCGCTATAGGAGATGAGCCGCTGCAGAATGTCGAAGCAAGCCGGCCGGTCGAGGAACTGCAGCCCGATTTTGATATTGTAGCGCGCGAGATTGGTTGCCGTGTTCCAGTCGAGGAACGCCAACACCGCCAAGACCGCGGCGGCGAACAGCCCCTGGAAGATGGCGGAACGGATGCGCGGATCGCGCCAGGGCGCGACCCGCGCGGTACGTGCGGTGGACGAGCTCAGCAGAAGGGCGGGGCGATCATCAACCCGCCATTGGTCCACAGCGCGTTGAGCCCGCGGCTGAGACCGAGGCGCGTGTTGGGTCCGAGATGGCGGTCGAACATCTCGCCGTAATTGCCGACGGCCTTGATCGCCTGGTAGGCCCAGTCGGCCTTGAGACCGAGCTTCTGGCCGAGATCATCGCCCACGCCGAGCAGGCGCTTGATCTCGGGATTGGTCGAGCTGGCCCGCATCTGATCGACGTTGGCCTGGGTGACGCCGAGCTCCTCGGCGGCGATCAGGGCGTTGAAGGTCCAACGCGCCACGTGCATCCATTGGCTGTCGCCCTGGCGGACCACCGGGCCGATCGGCTCCTTGGAAATGGCCTCCGGCAGGATGACGTGCTCGTCGCGGTTCTTGAGGCCAAGGCCACGTGCCGCCAGCGAGCCGAGGTCGTTCGACCAGCTGTCGCAGCGCCCTTCGTCGTAGGCGCGGCGGGCCTCGTCGGGCTCGGCGAAGGTGACGATGCTGTAGCGCAGGTTCTTGCTTCGGAACCAGTCGGCGATGTTGAGCTCCGTCGTCGTGCCCTGGGCGACACAGATCGAGGCCCCGTTGAGCTGCGTGGCACTCTTGATGTTGGCGCTCTTGCGCACCATGAAGCCTTGGCCATCGAAGAACAGCGGCGCCACGAACTCGATGCCGCCGCCGTTGTCGCGGTTGAAGGTCCAGGTCATCCGGTGGGTGAGGATGTCGACGCCGCCGGTAGCCAGCGTAGCCAGGGCGTCGCGCGGGCCGACGGCTGTGAGCCGCACCTTGGCCGGGTCGCCGAAGATCGCGGCGGCCAGCGCCTTGCACTGGTCGATGTCGAAACCGCGCCGTTCCCCCTTGTCGTCGGTGAAGGCGTAGCCCGGGATGTTGGGCGGGTTGCCGCAATGCACGACGCCACGCTGCTTCACGTCGTCGAGCGTGCCGGCTAAGGCGGGTGCGAC
Organism: Alphaproteobacteria bacterium; assembly: GCA_016869415.1. Taxonomy (GTDB): domain Bacteria; phylum Pseudomonadota; class Alphaproteobacteria; order CACIAM-22H2; family CACIAM-22H2; genus VGEI01. The sequence continues at coordinate 1,271 of VGEI01000186.1, read as the reverse complement.
GAAGGCCGCCGCGAGAGCAGCGCCTGTTAGAACGGTCGAAACACGCATGTAGTCCTCCCCGATAGGCCGTCCACGCGGGCGGCTTCTGTTTGTCCGAGATTAGTGCAACTCACCGCCGGCTGCCAGTCAGCCGCCCAGTTCTCGCCGGACGATGGCCGCACCCTCCACCATCGCCTTCATCTTGCCGAAGGCCACGTCGCGCGGCAGGTATTTGAGACCGCAATCGGGCGCCACGATGATCCTCTCAGCCGGCACGTGCGGCAAGGCACGTCGGATGCGCGCGGCAACCGTCTCAGGCGCCTCGATCTTCATGTCGGAGAGGTCGAGCACGCCGAGCAGGATGGTCTTGCCGGGCAGCTTCTGCAGCACCGAGCAGTCGAGCGAAGACTGCGCCGTCTCGATCGACACCTGCTTCACCGGCGAGTTGGCGAACTCGGGCAGGAAAGAATAGCCCGATGGCCGCTGGTGGATGATCGCCGCGTAGCCGAAGCAGATATGCACCGCTGTCGTGCCGGTGAGCCCCTCAAGCGCGCGGTTGAGCGCCGTGAGCCCGTACTCGCGCGCCTTCTCGGGCGGGCCTGCATGTAGGGCTCGTCGACCTGGACGATGTCGGCGCCGGCGGCGAACAGATCCCGGATCTCCTCGTTGACCGCGCTCGCGTAGTCGAGGGCCATCTCGGCCGGGTCTTTGTAAAAGTCATTCTGCGCCTGCTGCGACATGGTGAACGGCCCCGGAACCGTCATCTTGATCATCCGGTCGGTGTTGGCGCGCAGGAACTTGACGTCCTCGACCTCCACGGCGTGCTTGCGCCGCACCTTGCCGGTGACGCGCGGCACCGGGTTGGGATGGCCGCTGCGGTCGAGCGCCGTGCCCGGGTTGTCGATGTCCACGCCTTCGAGCGCGGTGGCAAAGCGGTTCGAATAGCTTTCCCGGCGCATCTCACCATCGGTGATGATGTCGAGCCCGGCTTCTTCCTGGGCGCGGATGGCCAGCAGCGTGGCGTCATCCTGGGCCTGGGCCAAGTATTCGGCAGGAATGCGCCAGAGCTCCTTCGCTCGTACCCGCGGCGGAAAGCGCTTGGCCAGCTTCTCGCGGTCGATCAGCCAGTCCGGCTGGGCATAGGAGCCCACCAGGGTCGTCGGCAACAGTTTGGGCATCGGTTTCCTCCCGTCAGGGCATCTTAGGGACCGTTCCGGGCGGTCGCTACCGGGCCCGATTCCAGGGTTCCGGCGGTGCTGGACAGCAGGGCGGACGATCTCTAAATCATAGGA
>VGEI01000185.1 GCA_016869415.1 Alphaproteobacteria bacterium | reverse complement strand
TGCCGTGCGCGGCACTTTAGCACCGCACGACTACGCTTCGAGTCGACTGCTTCATCTCGTGGGGTCGATCAGGATCTCACCGGCGATGGTCCCGTCGCCCGTGAAGCCGGCCGGAGCCACGGTGATCACGCCGCCTGTGGTGATCACGTTGGCCGCGTTCTTGGCAATCGGTGTGCTGTCAAACGGCGTTCCCGGAGCAGCGCCGTTCGAGACCGTGATCACACCGCCGCTCATCGCAGGAGAACCCGCCACGCCCACGGTCAAGGTGCCCCCCGACGTATCCGTGGCTTGAACGACGCACCGGTGGTCCGCCACACGCCCGCGCACGGGACTGCGGAGATACTGGACAGTGCCGAGCGCCAGCTGGCCGCCGGTGACGAAATACTGCACCGAGACGCGCGGCGCCTCATGGCGGGTCAGGGTCACGACACCGGCGCCGGACACTGACACCTGATAGGCGCGAAAACCGCCATCGACATTCGCCGTCGAAAAGACTTCCAGCGTGTCGCCCGTCTGCAAGGTCCCGGCGTAGCTGTTGAAGTAGCCGGCAGCTTGCACGGTGGTGAAACTGTCGCGCGTGTCATAACGCACGACGCTCGTCACACCATGCGCCCCCGACGATGACAACCCGGCGGCGTTGAAGGCGTAGCAGCCGTACTGTAGTTCCATGACATGTTTGTTCATCTGCTCGATCAGGGCGATGAACTCGGGGCTGATCTGGCCGGTCGCCTTCGCCATGGAACCCCCATACATCTTTAAGTAGTACTTCTAGTAAAATACTCTCCTATCTCGTTGCCCTAGGCAACACCTCGCGCCAAGACCGCCAACCGACCTACACCGTCGGGGACGAGCCCCCGGCCGGCTCAAAGTCCTTGTTCTCGGTGTGGTAAAGGATCTCCCAGGCGACCGCCTGGAATTGACACCGGCCGGTTAAGGCCTACATTTATAAACATGAGCGACGCCGCGATTCAGTCCCCCCCGCAAGCCCCGAGCTTCGGCATCACCGATTCAGCTGCAAGGCGCATCGCCTGGGTGCTGACCCAGGAAGAGCACAAGGGCATGATGTTGCGCATCTCGGTGTCGGGCGGCGGCTGTTCAGGCTTCCAGTACGGCTTCACTTTCGACGACACCAAGGGCGAGAGCGATCTGCTGATCGAGCGCGAGGGCGCCACGGTAGTGATCGACGATGTGTCGCTCGACCTGCTCAAGGGCTCGCAGATCGACTATGTCGAGGACATGATCGGCGCCTCGTTCCAGATCACCAATCCCCAGGCCAAAAGCACGTGCGGCTGCGGCAACTCGTTCTCCGTCTGACCTGCCGCCCGGTCTTGCGCTAAAAAGGCCCGCCCACGCGGGCCTTTGATGTTTCTGCCCCTCGGCCGGTATCGCCCATGAAGATCGCCACCTGGAACGTCAATTCGGTCAAAGCCCGGCTCGAACACCTGAGCAACTGGCTCAAGATCGCCTCGCCCGACGTCGTGCTCCTCCAGGAGCTCAAATGCGTCACCGAGGATTTTCCCAAGCTGGAGATTGAGGCGATCGGCTATCGCTCGGCCGTCGTCGGCCAGAAGGCGTACAACGGCGTCGCCATCCTGGCCAAAGAGAAGATCGAGGACGCCATCTACGCCCTTCCCGGCGACCAGCCGGACGATCAAGCCCGCTACGTCGAGGCCAGCATCTGCGGCCTGCGCGTCGCCTCGATCTATCTGCCCAACGGCAACCCGATCGCCTCGCCGAAATTCGCCTACAAGCTCGACTTCCTCGAACGGCTCTACCGCCGCGGCAAGGAGCTGCTGGCCAGCGAAGCACCTGTCGTCCTTGGCGGCGACTGGAACGTCTGCCCCACCGATGAAGACGTCTGGGACCTCAAGGCCATGGCGAAGGACGCGCTGGTTCAGCCGGAAAGCCGCTCTGGCTTCCGCAAGATCCTCTACCAGGGCTGGACCGACGCCATCCGCGCGACGCATCCGCACGAGCGCATGTACACCTACTGGGACTATTTCCAGAACCGCTTCGCCCGCGACCATGGCCTGCGCATCGACCATCTGCTGCTGTCACCGCAGGCGGCAGACCGGTTGACCGCCGCCGGTGTCGACCGCACGCCGCGTGCATTGGAGAAGCCGTCCGACCACACGCCCGTCTGGTGCGAGATCAAATGAGCGACATGCATGAGGGCGGTTGCCTGTGCGGCGCGGTGCGCTGGCGCGCCGCTGGCGCGCCGCAGAACGTCAACCACTGCCATTGCGAGATGTGCCGGCGCGGCAGCGGTGCGGCCGTCGTCACCTGGGCGGCGTTCGCGGCCAAGGATTTCACATTCACCCGGGGTGCGCCGGTCTGGCGCCAGTCCTCGGCCGTCGCCCGGCGCAGCTTCTGCGGCGCCTGCGGCTCGGCGCTCAACTGGCAGTCGCTCAAGCACGAGGACAGCATCGACGTCACCGTCGGCACCGCCGACCGGCCGGAAGGGCTGGCGCCGCGCGAGCATCTATGGACCGAAGGCGCGGTCTCCTGGCTGCATATCCAGGACAACCTGCCGCGCCACCGCACGAGGCGCGGAACCTAGGTCAGCGCAGTGTCACCTGGTGAGCGAACTTGTCGCCGTCGCTGATGGTGATCGTGCGGAAGCCGAGCAGCTTGCAGAGATCGAAGAAGGTGAAGATCTCCTCGACCTGCAGCTCGCGGAACAGCGTCGTCAGGCGCGACAGCGAAGTCAGCGAGGCGAACAGAGCGCGGGCCCGGTAGATCGTGTTTAGCTGGCCATCCCCGTAGGCAACGACGATCAGCCGGTCGGCCTCCCCACCCTTGGCGAAGACAGCGTAGGTCGGCGCGTAGGGCATGTCAGCGAGCTGTTGAGTGAGGCCGCTGACGAAACCGATGCGCCGGGTGCGGTCGCTGTCATCCATGACGCGGGCGCGCGAGGTGTAGGTCTCGCGGCTGGAGACCTTCGGGTAGTAGTACCCCTCATGCCTGTCGGCGGGCTGCGCCGCTGTCTCGCCTGCAGCCAGCATAGCCAGCAGCATCAGGGAAAACCGGATCCGCCACATCGCTCGCCTAACCGGGGATAGCCGGCCCCCCGAATTCCGGACCTCGCGGCCGTAGTCTTACACCGCGCCGCAGTTTGGTCCACGGCAACACCGCCGGGTCGGCGGGCATCGGGCCGGGGGCGGCGACGACAAGGATCTCGCGGGCGATGGGCTGGAAATGCGCCCGGAAATGTACCGAGCTCTTGAGCGCCATGACGCGCTGCCTGGCCGGCTCGATGCCGACGCAGCGGAACATTTCCTGGTCGGCGGCCTGGACCTTCTTCGAGGCCACGACCACCGTGACCTTGTCGCGGGTCAGTGCCGCCATAGGTCCAAGCCGCATGCGGGCTCCGCTGTAGAACGGGCCCGTTCCGACGAAATTACCGTCGCCAAGCTGCGCCACCCTGAAGCGGCCGGTGCAGGGTACGTGACCGGGCACACCCGAGACAGCACCCAGAGCGAAGTCGAGTTCAGCCCCCCGCCCGGCATCGTGCGCCCGCTTGGCCGATGCCGGATCGATCAGCAACCCGACTACGCCGTCGGCCTTCTGGCGCAGCATCGCCTCGAGCACACCAACTGTATCGCCGTTGCCGCCGGCACCGGGATTGTCCTGAGTATCGGCGAGGACGACCGGTGGGCCTCCAGGCTCGCTGCGCGCCATCGCCCGGCGCACGCCGTCGTCGGGCGTAAGAAACTCCGCCTGAAACGCACCCTCGGCCTCCTCGATCTCGCTTGCCAGGGCGTCGACTGCCTGACCCACGCGCTCCGGGTCGAACCCGTACCCAAAGACGGAGGGGCCGCAGTCAGCAATGTCGGCTGCCGGGAACCCGCCGGCGAAAGTGAGCGTCGTATCCTGCTGGACTTCAAGCTCAGCCAGACGGCGGAACAGCCCCACCGAGGGCTCGATCATCGTGCATTGGGCGGTCAGCGGGATCAGGAACGACAGCTGGCGGAACGCCTTGGTCGGCGCCCGCCCCTCGTTCAGGATGCGATTGAGCAGCGCCGCCGCGCGCCGGCCGGTCTCCGCCATGTCGACATGCGGGTAAGTACGATAGCCGACCAGCCCGTCTGCCAAGGCAATCATCGCCGGCGTGACGTTGGCGTGATAGTCGAGGCTGGCGACGATGGGAATGCGCGGCCCCACCAGCCTGCGCAGACGCGCCAGAAGCTCGCCTTCGCCGTCGTCAAGGTGTTCGGTGACCATGGCGCCGTGCAGATCGATGAAGATCGCGTCGAATCTCTCGCCCTGGCCGAGTTCCTCTATCAGCGCACCGACGATGCGTTCATATGCATCGCGAGTGACATGCGCTGAAGGCGTGGCGTTGGCCCAGACCAGCGGCAGCAGGCGGTGCCCCGCCGTCCGTGCGGCGGTGACAAAGCCCGCGAGACCGAGGTTGATCCCTTCGACCACGCTGATCGCGGCGAGGCCGCGGGTCAGCGGTGGCCAGCCACCCCCGCCGACAAAGTCCTCGTAGGCCGCTTTGGACGGCGCGAAGGTGTTGGTCTCATGGTGGAAACCGGCGACGGCGATAACAGCCATGCGCCAGTTATAGAGGCCGGGCTGGCCGCAGGTCTAGCCGGGCAGGCAATCGACCGCAGGCACATGCTGCCCGCCGACTTTGCCAAGCCAACGCCGATGGAGACCGCCGATACGCGACCGCTGGTTCGCGGCCGCGTTACTCTTCGCTCTAGATATCCGCGTAGACGTGCGTCTCGGCATGCGCGCCCGGCTGGGTGACCGCGCCCTTGCTGGCCGGGCCGACCGTCTGGGCGTATTTCCAGATCGTGCCGGACTGGTAGTCGTGTGTGCGCGGCTTCCAGGCCTTGCGGCGCTTCTCCAGCTCGGCCTTGGACAGGCGCACATCGAGCGTGCCCTTCTCGGCATCGATGTCGATGATATCGCCGTTCTTCAGCAGGCCGATCGGTCCGCCGACCGCCGCCTCGGGCCCGACATGGCCGATGCAGAAGCCGCGGGTACCACCGGAGAAGCGGCCGTCGGTGATCAGCGCCACCTTGTCCCCCCAGCCCTGGCCATAGATGGCGGAGGTGGTCGACAGCATCTCACGCATGCCCGGGCCGCCCTTCGGCCCCTCGTAGCGGATGACAATGACGTCGCCCAGCTTGACCTTCTGGGTCAGCACCGCGGTCAGGGCGTCTTCCTCGCGCTCGAAGACTCGCGCCGGGCCGCTGAACTTGAGATTCTTCATGCCAGCAACCTTCACGATGGCGCCGTCGGGCGCCAGGTTGCCTTTGAGCCCGACCACGCCGCCGGTCTTGGAGAGCGCGTTCTTCGCGCGGTAGATGACCTTCTGGTTCTCCGGGAATTTCACGTTCTTCAGGTTCTGGGTGATCGTCTTGCCGGTCACGGTGATGCAGTCGCCATGCAGATAGCCGGCGTCGAGCAGCTCCTTCATCACGATCGGAATGCCGCCGACGCCGTAGAGGTCTGCCGCCGTGTATTTGCCGCCCGGCATCAGATCGGCGATGTAGGGCGTCTTGCGGAAGATCGCGCAGACGTCATCGAGGTCGAAGTCGATGCCGCACTCGTTGGCGATGGCCGGCAGATGCAGGCCGGCGTTGGTCGAGCCGCCGGTCGCGGCGACGACGATGGCGGCGTTCTCCAGCGCCTTGCGGGTGACGATATCGCGCGGCCGGAGATTGCTCTTGATTAGGTTCATGATCTGCTCGCCGGCCTGCTCGCAATAGCGATCGCGGCTCTCGTACGGTGCCGGCGTGCCGGCCGAGCCCGGCAGCGCCAGGCCCAGCGCCTCGGAGACGCAGGCCATGGTGTTGGCGGTGTACTGGCCGCCGCACGAGCCGCCGGTCGGCAGCGCCGACTGCTCGAGGAGCTTCAGCTCGTCATCCGACATCTTCTTCGCTGCGTGCTTGCCCACCCCCTCGAAGACGTCGACGATGGTCACGTCCTTACCCTGGAACTTGCCGGGCAGGATCGTGCCGCCGTAGATGAAGATCGACGGCACGTTGAGCCGCACCATGGCCATCATCAGACCGGGCAACGACTTGTCACAGCCGGCAAGGCCAACCAGCGCGTCGTAGCAATGACCGCGCACGGTAAGCTCTGTTGAATCCGCGATCACCTCACGGCTGACCAGCGACGACTTCATGCCCTGGTGGCCCATGGCGATGCCGTCGGTCACCGTGATCGTCGTAAATTCGCGTGGCGTGCCGCCACCGGCCTTGACGCCTTTTTTCACCGCCTGCGCCTGCCGCGACAGGGTGATATTGCAGGGTGCTGCCTCGTTCCATGTCGTGACTACGCCGACCAGCGGGGCGGCGATCTCCTGCTCGGTCAGACCCATGGCATAAAGCATGGCGCGGTGTGCGGCACTGGTCGGACCGACCGTGGTATGGCGGCTGGGCAGCTTCGACTTGTCGAACTTCACTGCAGGCATCGTTTTCTCCCGATGGCGATGGCGGAACATACAAAGGCCCGCCGTGCTTGAACAGGGCCCGGCACAGGTTACGATGGCCTCAATAGGCCCTCCCGGGAGTGCTCGAATGCCCGTCCGTCCCGTCAGCAACCTCAGGACCGTCCGCGACCAGGTCAGCTCCGAGGAATGGCAGAAGCGCGTCGACCTCGCCGCCTGCTACCGGCTGATGGACCTCTACGGCATGACGGAGATGAGCGCCAACCACATCACCACCCAGGTGCCGGGCGAGCCGGGCGCATTCCTCCTCAATCCGCACGGCATGCTCTACGACCAGATGACCGCCTCGTGCTTCATCAAGGTCAACCTTGCCGGCGACATCCTGTTCAATCCCACGGACTACACGATCAACAAGGCCGGCTACGTCATCCACAGCTGCATCCACGCAGCACGCCACGACGTCGACTGCATCATCCACAGCCACACCATCGCCGGCATGGCGGTGTCGGCCATGAAATGCGGCCTACTGCCCCTCGCCCAGACCTCGATGCGCTTCGCCAAGATCGCCTATCACGACTATGAGGGCGTGGTGCTCAACACCCACGAACAGCCCCGCCTTCTGGCCAATCTCGGGGACGGCGAGGCGATGGTCTTGCGCAATCACGGGCTGCTCGTGGTCGGCGCCGGCATCCCCGAGGCCTTCAACACCATGTTCCGG
>VGEI01000184.1 GCA_016869415.1 Alphaproteobacteria bacterium | reverse complement strand
ATCCGCCGCTCCGGTCCAGGGCTTGGCCTGTCTCTGGTCAAGCATATCTTCGAGCTGCATGGGGGGCGGGTGTGGCTCGAATCGACACCCGGTCGCGGTACAACCGTGGTCTGTACCCTGCCGCAGCAGGCGCCGGCGGTTCTCGCCCCGCCGGCCGACGCTGCGCAGGCCTGAGCTGTCCTTAGCGCCCCGGCACGCCTTTTGTCGTCGAATACTCGAAGTGCAGCGCCTCGCCCGGGTGGGCGAGCGGGTAGATGGCGTGCGCCGCCGCCGCCGCCTCGGCGAAACCGGTCAAGATCAGCTTGAGCTTGCCGGGATAGGTGGCGATATCGCCGATGGCGAATATCCCGGGCGACGAGCTGGCGCTCGTGGCTTGCTCGACCTTGATGTGGTTGCGCTCAAGGTTGAGGCCCCAGGTAGCGATCGGGCCCAGATTCATCGCCAGCCCGAAAAAAGCGAGCAGGGCATCGGCCTCAAGCCGCTTTACCTGCCCGTCGAGAGTCTTGAGCAGGACCGCCGAGATCTGCCCGTCTTGGCCATCGAGCGAGTCCAGCTGATAGGGCACCACGATGTCGACCTTGCCGGCATCGGCCAGCGCCTTCATTTGGCGCGCGCTCTCGGGTGCCGCGCGAAACTTGTCGCGGCGATGCACGACCATGACCCGGGCCGCAATGTCGGCCAGCGACAGCGCCCAGTCGACGGCCGAATCCCCGCCCCCGGCGATGACGACGCGCTTGCCGCGGAAATCCTCGCGCCGCTTCACCAGGTAGTGGACGCTTTTGCCCTCATAGGCCTCGAGATTCTCTAGCGGCGGCCGGTTGGGGCCGAAGGCACCGACGCCGGCAGCGATGATCACGGCGCGAGCCTGGGCCTGGCTGCCGTCCGACAGGCCGAGGATCCAGTCCTCGCCGTGGCGGGTCAGGCTCTCGACTTGGCGGCCGAGGCGGTAGACCGGCTTGAAGGGCGCGGCCTGCTCAGTAAGGCGGTCGATGAGTTCGGTCGCGCCGATCCGGGGGTAGCCGGGGATGTCGTAGATCGGCTTCTCGGGGTAGAGCGCCACGCACTGGCCACCTGGCGCGTCCAGCGCATCGATCACTTGGCAATTCATCTTGAGCATGCCGCACTCAAATACGGCGAACAGGCCGACAGGGCCGGCACCGATGATGGCGACATCGGTGCGCGTCGGAGTGGGGGAGGAATCAGCCATGGCGCTCGCTGCATGCATTATAATTCATATGAGAATGACCCGTTGCCGCCGACTTATCAACCTTTCATGCGAAGAGCCGGGCGGCGGATAATCTCTCCTCATGATCGATTCGCCCAGCCTCCCGACCCACCGCAAAACCTTTGAGTTGCAGAGCCTTGCCGAAACCGAGGCGCTGGCCGCTGCTGTCGCGGGCCGCGCCGTCATGCAGGACGTCATCGCCCTCTCGGGCGGGCTGGGCGCCGGCAAGACGTCCTTCGCGCGCGGCTTCATCCGCGCCCGGCCTGGCGGCGATGCGATCGCCGAGGTGCCCAGCCCGACCTTCACCCTGGTGCAGGTCTACGAGCTTTCCGGCGCTCCCGTCTGGCACTTCGATCTCTATCGCCTGACCAAGCCAGAGGAGGCATGGGAACTCGGCATCGAAGAGGCTTTTGCTGAGGCGATCTCGCTGATCGAGTGGCCCGACCGGCTCGGTGCTCTGCTGCCGGCGGCGCGTCTGGACATCGAACTCTCACCCGGCGCGCAGGGCGACGCACGGCGCGCCACGATGACTGGCCACGGAAGCTGGGCCGTGCGGCTGGAGAGTCTCAACGATGACTGAACGCCGTGCCGCCATCGCCGCCTTCCTTGATCGGGCCGGCTGGGGCGATGCTGGCCGCCGTCCGCTGGCCGCCGATGCGTCGTTCCGCAAGTACGAGCGTCTGTCCGGTCTGCGTGGCACGGCTGTGCTGATGGACGCTCCACCGCCGCAGGAGAATGTGCGCCCCTTCCTCAAGATCGCGCGTCATCTTTCGGCACTGGGTTACAGCGCGCCCACCATTCTGGCCGAGGACGCGACTGTCGGGCTGCTGCTCCTCGAGGATCTCGGCGACGATACCTTCACGCGGCTACTTGCCGCCGGCGCGGACGAGGCGGCGCTCTACCGCTTGGCGGTCGATCTTCTGATAGACCTGCATCGCCGTGCCGAGGTCGCCACCATCGATCTTCCCCTCTACGACGATGAACGGCTGCTGCGCGAGGTGTCGCTGTTGACCGACTGGTACATGCCGGCCATCGGTCGGCCGGCCTCGCCAGCCGTGCGCGACGACTATATGGCGCGCTGGCGCGAGGTCTTGGAGATGTTTCACGGGGTACGGACAACGCTCGTCCTGCGCGACTACCATGTCGATAATCTGATGCGGCTGCCCGGACGCATCGGCATCGCTGCCTGCGGTCTGCTCGATTTCCAGGACGCCGTGATCGGCCCGGCGGCTTATGATCTCGTCTCTCTCCTCGAGGACGCACGCCGTGACATCGCACCCGAGCTCGTCAAGGCGATGATCGGTCGCTACTTCGACGCCTTTCCGAGCATGAACAGGGACGAGTTTTTGGCTGGCTATACCGTTCTCGGTGCCCAGCGTAGCGCTAAGATCGTGGGCATTTTCACGCGGCTGATGGTGCGTGACGGTAAGCCACACTATCTCGGCCACATCCCGCGCGTCTGGCGCCTGCTCGAGGCCGGTTTGCAGCAGCCGGCGCTGAAGAGCCTACGGCCGTGGTTCGAGGAGCATTTGCCGCGCGGCGTGCGCGCGGTGCCGGCGGCACGGGTGCTGGCATGAACGCCACGATGCCGAAAGCTGCGATGGTGCTCGCCGCCGGGCTGGGCAAGCGCATGCGACCGCTCACCGATACGCTCCCCAAGCCACTCGTGCCAGTAGCGGGTCGTACGCTGATCGACCGGGTGCTCGACCGCATGGACGAGGCCGGCATCGAGCGGGTGGTGGTGAATCTCCATCACTTCCGCTCGACTCTCGAGGCACATTTGCGCCAGAGGGCCCGGCCGCGCCTGGACTTGAAGCCCGAGGCGGAGCTGCTCGAGACCGGTGGCGGCGTGAAGAACGCGCTCGACACGTTGGGGCCGGACGCCTTCTTCGTGGCCAATGCCGATGTGCTCTGGCTCGACGGCAAACGCTCGGCGTTGGAGCGTCTGGGCGCTGCGTGGGATAACGCGACGATGGACGCGCTGTTGCTGCTCCAGCGCACGACCACGGCCCTCGGCTACGAGGGCGGAGGCGACTATTTCTGCGATCCGCTGGGCCGCCTGCGGCGACGGCGGGGTAGCGAGATTTCGCCCTACATCTTCGCCGGTATCCAGATTCTTCATCCGCGCATCTTTGCAGAGGCGCCCGCCGGTGCCTTCTCGCTCAACCGGCTGTACGACAAGGCCCAGGAGGAGGGCCGGCTGTGGGGCTTGGTCCATGACGGGCGCTGGTTCCATGTCGGCACGCCCGAGGGGCTGGCGGAGACCGAGGCGGAACTCGGAGTCGTCCCAGTCTCACCGTCCATCCGGCCGCGGTGAGCGCAGCAATCCGCCGGCGCGTCTTCACGATCCCATCGGGGGTCTCGTTTCTCGACGCGCTGGCTGACGGGATTGTCGCGCGTCTCGGTGACGACCCCGCCGTGCTGACGCGGGCCACGATCTTGCTGCCGACGCGCCGGGCCTGCCGTGCCATGCGCGAGGCCTTTTTGCGACGGAGTGGCGGTCGTCCGACTCTGCTGCCGCAGCTACGGCCGATCGGCGACGTCGACGATGACGAGCTGGCGCTTACCTCGAACGGCGATCTCGACCTGCCACCGGCCATTTCGACCTTGCGCCGGCAGCTTGTGTTGGCGCGCTCGATCCTGATGATTCGCTCCGAGGAAGGGCCGATGACGGCGCCGCAGGCCCTCGAGCTCGCGGCGGAGCTGGCGGCGCTGCTCGATCGGGTGCAGACCGAGGGTCTCGGCTTCGACGGTCTCGAGCGCTTGGTGCCTGAGGAATATGCCGAGCATTGGCGTCGGACGATCGAGTTCCTCAAGATCCTAACCGCCCACTGGCCCGGTATCTTGGCCGTTGAAGGCGTCATCGATGCGGCGGAGCGGCGCAATCGCGCGCTCGACGCGCTGGCCGCGCAGTGGACAGCGAATCCGCCGGCAGATGCTGTGATTGCTGGCGGCTCGACCGGCAGCATCCCGGCAACTGCCCGGTTGCTGAAGGTCATAGCCGGGTTGCCGAACGGCGCTGTCGTGCTTCCTGGGCTCGACCGGAATATCGGGGACGAGAGCTGGTCGGCGCTCGATGAGACCCACCCGCAATTCGGCCTTAAGCAGCTCCTCGGCGCGCTTGGCGTCGAACGCAACGCGGTCGAGCCGTGGACCGCAGTCACGCCCGCCCGGCCCGGGCGCTCCTTGCTGCTAGCTACCGCGCTGCAGCCAGCCGCCGCCACCGCAAGCTGGCGTGACAGCGAGGCGATCACCAGTGAGAGCATCGAGGGGCTTGTCCGCGTCGACTGCGCCCACACGCAGGAAGAGGCGCAGGTCATCGCGCTGGTACTGCGCGAGGCTCTGGAGATTCCGGGTCGCACAGCAGCGTTGGTGACGCCCGACCGTGAACTGGCACGCCGCGTCGCCGCGGAGCTGGCGCGCTTCTCGATCGCTATCGACGATTCTGCCGGCCGGCCGCTCGCCGCGTCGCCCACTGCCGTATTTTTGCGGCTGATCGCCGAGGCTATCGCGGCCGATACCGCGCCCGTACCCCTGCTGGCCCTGCTCAAGCACCCGTTGACTGCGACCGGTTTGGCGACGGCCGAATGCCGGCGGCTGGCCCGCATGCTGGAGATCGAGGCCCTGCGCGGTCCACGGCCCGCCTCCGGCTTTGAGGGGCTCCGTCAGGTGCTGCCGACCGAGGTCGGGTTGGCGTTGACCGCCTGGGTCGAGCGTCTCGGGCGCGAGGCGGAGCGCTTCACTGCGCTGACAGCGGGTGAGGGCACACCGCTCGAACTCCTCCAGGCCCATGTGGCGCTGGCCGAGCGCTGGGCGACGACAGACGGCGAAAGCGGGGCGTCACGGCTGTGGGCTACCGAGGCTGGGGAAGCTGTCGCCGATGTGGTGGCCGAGCTGGCCGGGGCGCTACGTGACTTTCCGCCGATCCCGGGTTCGGCCTATCCCGCCTTCTTGGGGCATTGTCTCGCGGGCCGCGTGCTTCGGCCGGCCTGGGGGGGCCACGCGCGGCTGCAGATCCTCGGGCCGCTGGAGGCACGGCTGCTGTCGTTCGATGTCCTTGTGCTTGGCGGGCTGAACGAAGGGACGTGGCCACCGGAGGTCGAATCCGATCCCTGGATGTCGCGGCCCATGCGCAAGATCTTCGGCCTACCCGCGCTGGAGCGCCGCATCGGTCTAGCGGCGCATGATTTCGTGCAAGCCTGCGGCGCTGCGGAGGTCGTGTTGACCCGAGCCGAGCGAGTCGAGGGCGCGCCCACGGTGCCGTCGCGCTGGCTGCAGCGGCTCGATGCCGTGCTGCGAGCTTCGCATCTCAAGATGCGCCTGAAGACGCGCAATGAACTGCAACGCTGGCAGATGGCACTCGACGATGTAGAACTACTGCCACCCGTCGGGCCGCCGGCACCGCGTCCGCCAGTAGAGGCACGACCGCGGCAATTGTCGGTCACAGATATCGGGACCTGGCTTGCGGATCCCTATGCGCTTTATGCACGCAAGGTGCTTGGCCTGCGACACCTACATCCACTCGACATGGATCCCGGCGTGGCCGAGCGTGGCGTATTCATCCACGAGGCGCTGGAAACGTTTGTCCGTCGCTTCCCTGATCGTGTCCCGGCACGGGCGCTCGACACTTTGCTCGAGATCGGTCGCGGGACGTTCGGCGCAGCACTATCACGGCCCGGGGTCTGGGCGTTCTGGTGGCCGCGCTTTGAAGCCATTGCGCGCTGGTTCGTCGAGTATGAGCGGGCGCGGCGCGCCCAGGCGAAACCTCTGATCACCGAGGGTCGCGCGGCGCTCGATCTCGACGTCTCGCGAAAGCAGTTCCGACTGATCGGCCGCGCCGACCGCATCGACCGGCTGGCCGATGGCTCGCTGGCGATCATCGACTACAAGACCGGAAGCGTTCCCGACCCGCGCGAGGTCGTTCTCGGCCTCGCGCCGCAACTGCCGCTCGAAGCGGCGATGGCGCAGGCCGGCGCGTTCGGCAACGTATCGGCGGCTCCCGTATCGCAGCTCCGCTACTGGCACGTGACGGGTGGTGAGCCGGCAGGCAGCGAGGTAGCCATAGACGGGGCGACGTTCGGCCGCCAACGGCTTTCCGTGCCTCCCGTCGCACGGCTGGTGGAAGAGGCGTTGGCCGGGCTGCGAAGGTTGATCGCGCGGTTCGACGACCGACAGACGCCGTATCTCGCGCGCCCACGGCCGGAATACGCGCTGCGCTACAACGACTACGCCCATCTGGCGCGTATCAAGGAATGGGCGGCGGAGGACATCTCGTGAGCGCCGTTCGCCGGCCCCAGCCCGCGACCGTCGGGGCGCAGCGCCGGGCGGCCGATCCCGGCCGCTCGGCCTGGGTCGCTGCCTCGGCGGGCACGGGCAAGACCAAGATTCTGGTCGATCGCATCCTGCGTCTGCTGCTGACGGGGGTACGGCCGCAACGGCTGCTGTGCCTGACCTTCACCAAGGCGGCGGCCAAGCAGATGGCGCTGCGCCTCACCGAGGAACTGCGCAATTGGACGACCGTCACCGATACGGAAGTGGAGAAGGCGCTACGCGATCTGACGGGCGAAGCGTCGGACGAGGCTCAGAAGCTGCGCGCTCGGCGTCTGTTCGCCGAGGTGCTCGATACGCCCGGCGGACTGCGCATCGACACGATCCACGCCTTCTGCCAGTCGTTGCTGCGGCGCTTCCCGCTCGAAGCGCGGTTACCGCCCAACTTCCAGGTTCTCGACGAGCGCAACTCCAGCGAACTGTTGGCTGACTGCCGCAACGCTGTGCTGGCCGCAGCGCGTGCCGAACCCGAAGGCGATCTGGCGCGTGCGCTGACGGCGATTATCGAGCGGACCACCGAAGAGAGCTTCAGCGAGATCCTTTCAACCATGATGGCAGAGCGGTCGCGCTTGCGTCGTCTGCTGATCGGGCTGCGCGGTACACGCAACCTAAAGCACGCCGTCGACCGGCTGTATCGCCGGC
>VGEI01000183.1 GCA_016869415.1 Alphaproteobacteria bacterium | reverse complement strand
CAATTTCGACACCAATGGCTGGGGCGCCTACACGAACTCCATCCAGATGGCCGCCTGGACGGCCGTGCTCGGCACGGTCATCATCTTCATCGGCGCCTACCTGCTGGAGAAATCGCGCGGCTTCGCGATCGGGCGGGGTATTGCCCAGTTCATCGCCATGTTGCCGCTCGCCGTGCCCGGCCTGGTCATCGGCCTCGGCTACATCTTCTTCTTCAACGCCCGAGGCAATCCACTCGGATTCCTCTATGCGACGCTCGGCATTCTCGTCCTCAATTCCATCGCGCATTTCTATACGGTGAGCCATCTCACCGCGACGACCGCGCTGAAGCAGCTCGATGCGGAGTTCGAGGCCGTGTCGGCGTCGCTCAAGGTGCCGCAGCTTCGCACCTTCTGGAAGGTTACGGTCCCTGTCTGCCTGCCGGCGATCCTCGACATCAGCATCTACATGTTCGTCAACGCCATGACGACCGTGTCGGCGGTGATCTTTCTCTACTCGACCGACACCAAGTTGGCCTCCGTGGCGGTGGTCAACATGGAGGAGTCGGGCTTCACCGCTGCTGCCGCGGCTATGGCGATGATGATCGTCTTCACCTCGGCCGGCGTGAAGATCGTCCATGTGCTGCTGACCCGCGGCCTCGACAGAAGCACCCAAGCCTGGCGCCGGCGGTGACGGCGTGAGCGGGCGCGATATCCGCGCGGTCCTGTTCGACAAGGACGGCACGCTCATAGATTTCGATGCGACCTGGAAGCCCGTCTATCTGCAGACGGTGCAGACGCTCGCCGGCGGCAACGAAGCCTTGTCTCGCCGCCTGCTGGAAGCGGGCGGCTGGGATTTCGCCAGCGGCACGGTGCGCGCAGGCTCGCCGCTGCGGCAGGCGTCGAATGCCCAGATCGCTGCCCTGTGGGCGAAGGAGATGAAGTATCCGGGACGTGTCGAGACTCTCGAGTTCCAGATCGACGTACTCTTCCGCACTGGTGGTGTGCAGCACGCCAAGCCGACGACGCCGCATCTGCCGGAGTTGCTGGTTCGGCTCAAGCGCGCCAATCTGCGTATCGGGGTTGCCTCGATGGACGGCGAGGCAGCGGTTCGGGCGACGCTCGAACGTCTCGACCTCTCCCCCTTCATCGATTTCGTGGCTGGCTACGACAGCGGGCACGGCGTCAAACCGGAACCCGGCATGGCTCTGGCGTTCGCCAGCCAATGCGCCATCAAGCCGGCGCAGCTCGCAGTGGTCGGCGATTCACCTCACGACCTGGCCATGGGCCGCGCGGCGGGCGCCGGGCTGGTGATCGGCTTCACCGGGTCCGGCGGTGTGCGCGAGCTTCTGGCTCCCAGTGCCGATCATATCGTTGAGCGGTTGGAAGACTTTTCCGCCCTGATCCAGGCTTAGGCACGGCGCCGAGCCGGCTCGCGGCCGTGCTCAGGGAACAGGGCAAGGAACGCTTCCGCTGCCGGGGAGGGGCGGCGTTCGTGGAGGCGGACCAGATACTCTCCCATCTCCAGCCGACTGTGCTCGGTGCCCCCACGCTCCGAAGCGACACCGCGCAGCGCGAGCGTCTTGAGGCGCGGATCGGGGCTCATCTCCGCCGCCGAGATGACGCCGAAGCCAAGACCCTGGGCGACGGCCTCGCGCACCGCCTCGCGCGATTCGATCTCCAGCACCGTGTCGACCGCGACCTTGGCCCGAGCCAGGGCGCGCTCGAAGATCGCCCGGGTCACTGAACCGGCCTCTCTCGCAACCATTTTCTGGCCCGCCAGGTCTTTGATCTCGATCGCCGTCTTCTTCGCCCAGGGATGCTCACGGGGCACGAAGACGACGATCGGGTCGCGGTGCAGCTCGCGGGTCAGCAGGCGCGGGTCCTGCGGCACGTCAGCTAGCACCGCGGCGTCCAGTCTGTAGTCGAACAGCCCGGCGAGAACCTGCTCCGAATTGCCGATCGACAAGGCGATGCGCACGCCGGGATGGCGGCGATGGAACTCGGCCACCCGGCCGAGGATGTGGTGCGGGCTGTCGGCGCCCAGTGCCAGCTTGCCGGAAGCGAGACTGCGCTCGGCGGCGAGCAGCGCCGCGGCCTCACCTTCGAGATCGAACAGCCTTCGGGTGATTTCGAGCAGCGAGATCCCGAGAGCCGTGAGCTCAACCTTGCGGCCGCGACGATGGAACAGGGTGACCCCGTTGCGGGCCTCGAGCTGTGCAACCTGGCTCGAGAGGGTCGGCTGGGTGATGCGCAACTGTCTGGCGGCGGCGGTGAATCCGCCGGCCATGGCGACGGCGTGGAAGGCGCGCAGCTCCGCGTAAATGATAGCTTTCATCTATGTGACATATTAATGCAATCGATTGGACCTATGGAAGAGGGGGTGTCAGACTTGGCCCATCCTGATCTTTCCGGAGCGTCCGATGACCGCCGATCCCGTTCTGCTCACCCCAGGCCCGCTGACCACCTCCCTGACCGTGAAGCAGGCGATGCTGCGCGACTGGGGCTCGCGCGACAAGGCGTTCATCGCCATGAATGCGCGGGTACGCGAGGGCTTGGTCGAGCTGGCCGGTGGCAAGGGCACGCATGTCTGCGTGCCGCTTCAGGGCTCCGGCACCTTCGTGGTCGAAGCGATGCTCGGAACCTTCGTCCCGCGCAACGGCAAGCTGCTGATCGTCATCAACGGCGCCTACGGCAAGCGTATGGCCAAGATGTGCGACATCATGGGCCGCCGCTATGTCGTCTCCGAGACCGCCGAAGACACGCCGCCCAACCCGCAGGCGATCGCCGCGCTTCTGGCCGGCGACAAGGAGATCACCCATGTCGCGGTCGTCCATTGCGAGACGACGTCGGGCATCCTCAATCCGATAGCCGAGATTGCCGCCGTGGTGGTCAAGGCCGGTCGCCGGCTGCTGATCGATTCGATGAGTGCTTTCGGCGCCATCGAGCTCGACGCTCGGCAGATTCAGTTCGACGCCGTGGCCGCCTCGAGCAACAAGTGCATCGAGGGGGCGCCAGGCCTCGGCTTCTGCATCGCCCGCCAGGCGGCGCTCGAGGCCTGCGCGGGCAATGCGCATTCGCTCGCCCTCGATCTCCACGACCAGTGGGTCAGCATGGAGAAGAACAAGCAGTGGCGCTTTACCCCACCGACTCACGTGCTGGCGGCCTTCGACCGGGCGCTGGAGGAGCACAAGGCCGAGGGCGGGGTCGCCGGCCGTGGCGGCCGCTACCGCCGCAACTGCCGCGTCCTCGTCGACGGTATGCGCGCACTGGGCTTCGAGACGCTGCTGCCCGACAGTCTGCAGGCACCGATCATCGTCACCTTCCGCATGCCGGCGGACCGGAACTTCCACTTCGAGACGTTCTACGACAAGCTGAGCGCTGCGGGTTACGTGATCTATCCCGGCAAGCTGACGGTCGCCGACTCCTTCCGGGTCGGCTGCATCGGCCGCTTGGATGAAAGCCACATGAAGGGGGCGCTGACCGCCATCCGCAAGGCGCTGGCCGAGATGAAGGTCAACGCCCTCAAGCCGGCCGCCTGAGGAGGGTCCCCATGGCTCGCACGCTTACCGTTAATGGCCGGCAGTATGCCTGGCCCGACCGGCCGCTGGTCGTCGTCTGCATCGACGGCTCGGAACCCGACTACACGACCAAGGCGGTAGCCGCTGGCGTCATGCCGTGGTTGGCCAAGGCGCGGGGCGGTGGGGCTGACTTGCTGGCGGACTGTGTGGTGCCGAGCTTCACCAACCCCAACAACCTGTCGATCGTCACCGGGGCGCCGCCCTCGGTTCACGGCATCAGCGGCAACTTCTTCTACGACCGCGACGCCAACGCCGAAGTGATGATGAACGACCCGAAATTCCTGCGCGCCGGCACCATCCTCGCCGCCTTCTCCAAGGCCGGCGCCAAGCTCGCCGTGGTCACCGCCAAGGACAAGCTGCGCAAGCTGCTGGGCCACGGCATGACCGGCATCTGCTTCTCCTCGGAGAAGGCCGACACCACGACCAAGGCCGAGCATGGCATCGACAATGCGCTGAATTTCGTCGGCTTGCCGCTGCCGTCGGTCTACAGCGCCGACCTGTCGGAGTTCGTCTTCGCCGCCGGCGTCAAGCTGATGGCGAGCGAGCGGCCCGACATCATGTACCTGTCGACCACGGATTACGTGCAGCACAAGCATGCGCCGGGCACGAAGGACGCCAACACCTTCTACGCCATGATCGACTCCTACCTGGCGAAGCTCGACGCGCTGGGCTGCACCGTCGCTTTCACCGCCGACCACGGCATGAACGGCAAGCACGACACGGCCACCGGCAAGCCCAAGGTCGTCTATCTCCAGGACACGCTGGATGCGTGGCTGGGGGCGGGCAAGGCTCGGGTCATCCTGCCGATCACCGATCCCTACGTCGTCCATCACGGCGCGCTTGGCTCCTACGCGACCGTCTACCTGCCGGCGGGAACGGACCTCAAGCTGCTGCAGGCGAAGCTCGCCGCTGTCGCCGGCATCGAGGCCGTGCTGACCCGCGCCGAAGCCGCACAGCGCTTCGAGCTGCCGGAAGACCGCATGGGCGATCTCGTCATCGTCAGCCAGCGCGATACGACCGTCGGCACGGCGGCGGCCAAGCATGATCTCTCCGGCCTGGATGCCCCGCTGCGCTCGCATGGCGGCGTCTCCGAGCAGAAGGTGCCGCTGTTCATCAACCGGCGCCTGGCGCGCCAGCCTTCGGGCCGGCTGCGCAACTTCGACATCTTCGATCTCGCCCTCAACCACGTCGTCGCTGCCAAGGATCAAGCCGCATGAATGCCGCCCCGCTGCGCAAGCCCGTCGCCCCGACCTCGGGCACTACCGTCCGCAACGAGAAGCTCCGCCTCGCCGGCGAGCAGATCGCCGGGAACGGCACCTTCGAGGTGCACAACCCCTACACCGGCGAGCTGGTCGGCATGGTCGCCAAGGCCAGCGTCGATCAGGTACGCATGGCCTTCCGCATCGCCGCCTCCTACAAGGCGACGCTGAGCCGTGCCGATCGGGCGAAGATCCTGCGCCGCGCCGCCGAGATCCTCGACAGCCGCAAGGAGCAGATCTCTGACCTGATCACCGCGGAATCCGGCCTGTGCAAGAAGGATTCGCTTTACGAGGTCGGCCGTGCCTTCGACGTCTTCAACCTGTCGGCCGTGCAGTGCCTCAACGACGACAGCCAGACCTTCCCCTGCGACATCTCGCCGCACGGCAAGAAGCGTCGCATCTACACGCAGCGCGAGCCGTTGCGCGCGATCAGCGCCATCACCCCGTTCAACCACCCGCTGAACCAAGTGGCGCACAAGATCGCGCCGTCCATCGCCACCAACAACAAGATGGTCCTGAAACCGTCGGAGCGCACGCCACTGACGGCTCTGCTGCTGGCCGACATTCTCTACGAGGCGGGCCTGCCGCCGCCGATGTTCTCCGTCTTGACCGGCGACCCCAGAGAGATCGCCGACGAGCTGATCACCAATGGCGACAGCGACCTCATCACCTTCACCGGCGGTGTATCCATCGGCAAGTACATCGCCTCCAAGCTCGGCTACCGCCGCGCGGTGCTGGAGCTCGGCGGCAACGATCCGCTGATCGTCATGGAGGATGCCGACATCGATGAGGCGACTTCACTCGCCGCGGCCGGCTCCTACAAGAACTCGGGCCAGCGCTGCACCGCGGTCAAGCGCATGATCGTTCATCAGGCAGTGGCCGACCGGTTCGTCGAGCAGCTCCTGGCCAAGACCAAAGCCATCAAGTACGGCGACCCGATGGACCCGGCGACCGACATGGGCACCGTGGTCTGCGAAGATGCCGCCAAGCTGTTCGAGCGCCGGGTCAACGACGCGGCTGCCGCCGGCGCCAGGCTGCTCTACGGCAACATCCGCAAGGGCGCGCTCTATTCGCCGACCGTCCTCGACAACGTGCCCTTCGACTGCGAGTTGGTGAAGGAGGAGACCTTCGGCCCCGTCTCGCCGGTGATCCGCGTCAAGGACATCGACGACGCCATCCGCGTCTCCAACTCCACGGCCTATGGCCTCTCGTCCGGCGTGTGCACCAATCGGCTTGATTACATCACCCGCTTCGTCAACGAGCTGCAGGTCGGCACGGTCAACGTGCGCGAGGTGCCGGGCTATCGCATCGAGTGGTCGCCTTTCGGCGGCATCAAGGATTCGGGTCTCGGCTACAAGGAAGGCGTGATCGAGGCGATGAAGAGCTTCACCAACGTCAAGACCTACTCGCTGCCCTGGCCGTGACCAAGGCGGCGGACGGTTTCCGGCCGGCGGCCTCCGAAAGCGACACCAACCAATCGGCCAACCGCGTCGCCTGGGCGGCGCGCCATGTCGATCCGGCGACGCGTGCGCTGCTGGACGATGACGCGCGTCTCTTTCTCCATCAGTCAGTCTCGACACCCTGCTTGACCGGCATCCGCAAGGCCGAAGGCATCTGGATCGAGGACACCGCCGGCCGGCGGTACATGGATTTTCACGGCAACAACGTCCATCACATCGGCTATGGCCACCCGCGCCTCAAGGAGGCGATCCGCCGCCAGATGGACGAGCTGCCCTTCGCGCCGCGGCGTTTTGCCTGCGAGCCGGCCGTCGACCTGGCGCGCAAGCTGGCGCAAATCACGCCCGGCAATCTCGGCAAGGTGCTATTCGCCACCGGCGGCTCGGACGCGATCGAGATCGCGCTCAAGGTGGCTCGCGCCGCCACCGGCCGTTTCAAGACAGTGTCGTTCTGGGACGCCTTCCATGGCGCCGGTTTCGGCGCCGCTAGCGTGGGCGGAGAGCACCTGTTCCGCTCGGGCAGAATCGGGCCGCTGCTCGCCGGCACCGAGCACGTGGCGCCGTTCGCCTGCTACCGCTGCCCCTACGGGCATCCTGACATCGACGGCCAGCCCGACCTAGAACGCTGCCGGCTCGCTTGCGCCTCCTATCTGCGCTACACGCTGGAACGCGAAGGCGACGTCGCCGCAGTCATCGCGGAGCCGATCCGCGCCGTGCCTTTCGTGGCGCCGCCGGGCTACTGGAAGGCGGTGCGCGAGGCCTGCGATGCGGTCGGAGCCTTGCTCATCTTCGACGAGATCCCGACCGGCCTCGGCAAGACCGGACGTCTGTTCGCCTGCGAGCATGACGGCGTCGTTCCCGACATCCTGGTGCTCGGCAAGTCGTTGGGGGGTGGCATGCTGCCGATCGCCGCCACGATTTGTCGGCCGGAGC
>VGEI01000182.1 GCA_016869415.1 Alphaproteobacteria bacterium | reverse complement strand
CAGGATGAACTCGCCGGCTTCGGGAATCGGCGCGCCGAGGGAAGCGGGGCGGGCCTGGGCCAACTCGATCACGCCGGAAGACATGGCCGGAACGCTGGCGCCGACGGCCGCAAGACCAATGGCCGCCGCGAGTGCGGCGGCGATCCCCCGGCGGTTCATGTTACTGGCCGGGAACGCGGCCGGTGTTGATGTCGGGCCGCGGTGGCACGGGCGGGTTCTTGGTCCAGGCGCCGGCCGGTTCGACGGAGAGTCGCGGGCCAGGGTAGTTCGAATCCTCGCCGCGATTCTGAATCTGGGCGTCGCGGCGCTGGCGGTAGACGCTGCGCACGGTGGCGTAGAAATCGGTAGACCGCTTCTGCAGGTCGTCGACCACCTGACCGTTGCGGTTGCGGTTGTCGATCGCGGTCGAAGCGCCGCGGATCGTCGAGGTGTATTCGACGCCGTTGTTGCGGCCGACAATGTTCACCGGGTCGGCGAAGTAGTCGACTACCAGGCCGAAGGCGTCGCGCGGGTTCGACGGGCCGAAGACCGGCAGCATGAGATAGGGGCCCTCGGGCGCGCCCATGACGGCGAAGGTCTGGCCCGAATCCTCATCGTGATGCGGAAAGCCCAGGCCGGTGGCGACGTCGAAGACGCCCAGGATTCCCGCCGTCGAGTTGATGACGAAGCGCGCCAGGGCCTGATAGCTGCGATCGGGCCGGCCCTGGAAGAAATCGTTGATCGCTGTCCACGGCAGGCGGAGATTGGCCAGAAAGCGCTGCACCCCGTCCTGCGCGGGCTGCGGCAGCGCTGCGTTGTACCAGGCGGCCGCCGGCTTGAGCATGAACTCGTCGAGGAAGCGGTTGACCTCGAAGATGTAGCGGTTTGCCGGCTCGAAGGGATCGTTGGTCTCTTCGACCTGAGCGATCTTCTCCGGCGAGTCGAGGACGACACAGCCGGACACCAGAATTAGGGCCGAGAACAGGACCGCCAGAAGTCCGCCGCGCCGTACCAAGTTCGCCATCGCCGTGTTGATCCAGCCCAAAATTACCAGTTTCCCGGCAAGGACAGGCGCGCTCGGCGCACCCCCCGCGCTGGGCCTCCACTGACCCCATCGACCGGCGAATCACCCGTTCTGGATGCGCCCGGTGCTGCCCAGACTAACGGCGGAGTCGCTACCAAAACCTTGCCGCGATCCCCGAGTCCCGACAGCCAGTCCTTAGGTACCATAGTGGCAAAGTGCTCCACCAGCGGACTCCCGGCGGCGCGTGTCTTTGGTGGCGCAATGTTGCAAAAAGGCCGCATTTCAAGAATTCGGGAACCCGGTTTATCAAATAATAATCATTGAAAGATATAAATATGGGATTATACGATCACTTCTCACGTTACTCCCGAGGACGGGAAAAGCGCATGCAGGCCTTACTCAACGGACTGCGAGCAGGAGCGGAGCCGACGCGGCTGCGGCTGCTCGGCCTCTGCGCCTTAGGCGAGGTCACGGTGAGCGAGCTCACCCAGATCCTCGGCCAGAGCCAGCCCCGTGTCTCGCGGCACCTCAAGCTGCTCTGCGAAGCCGGCCTGCTCGAACGGCTGCCGGAAGGGAGCTGGGTGTTCTACCGGCTGGCGCGCTCGGGGGCGGGGGGTGCGTTGGCCGAGCGTCTGGTCGACATGCTGCCGCACAGCGATCCGACGATCGCCCGCGACCGCGCCGGGCTCGCCGCCGTGCGCGAGCAGCGCGCCGCCCGGGCCGCCGCCTATTTCCGCGACAATGCCGGGCGCTGGGACGCCATCCGCTCGCTGCATATCGACGAAGGCGAGGTCGAGCGCGCCCTGCTGGAGACCCTGCCGCCTTCCCGTGTGCGCGACCTGCTCGATATCGGCACCGGCACCGGCCGCCTGCTGGAACTCTTCGGCAAACAGGGCGTCAACGGCGTCGGCCTCGATATGAGCCGCGAAATGCTGGCCGTGGCCCGCGCCAACCTGGCCAGGGCCGGGATCGCCAATTGCTACGTCCGCCAGGGCGACATGTACCGCCTGCCCTGGAACGGGCCGAGCTTCGACGCCGTCACCATCCACCAGGTGCTGCATTTCGCCGACGAGCCGGCCCAGGCCATCGCTGAGGCGGCGCGCGTGCTCAGGCCCGGCGGCAAGCTCGTCATCGTCGATTTCGCCCCGCACCAACTCGACCATCTGCGCGCCCAGCACGCCCATCGCCGGCTCGGCTTCTCCGACAGCGAGATCGCCGGCTGGATGCGCGACGCCGGCCTGACGCCCGAGCCGGTCACCAAGCTGCCGGGCGCCCCCCTGACGGTCAGCCTGTGGTCCGCCGCCAAGTCCGCGGACCGCCGGGCCCTGGCCGCCGAGTAGGAGAACATGCATGAGCAACGGCCATGTCTAACGGATTGATCGGCGGCGGCCGCCCGGCGAGCAAGATCTCCTTCGAATTCTTCCCGCCCAAGACCGAGGAGATGGAGAAGAATCTGTGGCAGGCGGTCGAGCGGCTGGCGCCCTTGAGCCCGCGCTTCATGTCGGTGACCTACGGGGCCGGCGGCTCGACCCGCAGCCGCACTCACGCCACCGTGCGCCGTATCGAATCCGACGCCGGCATCCGCGCCGCCGCCCATCTGACCTGTGTCGGCTCGACCAGAGAGGAGATCGACGAGGTCGCCCGCGACTACTGGAAATCCGGCATCCGCCACATCGTCGCCCTGCGCGGCGACCCGCCGGCGGGCGAGACGAAGTACACGCCGCATCCCGGCGGCTACGCCTATGCCGCCGACCTGGTCGCCGGCTTGAAGCGCATCGCCGATTTCGAGATCAGCGTCGCCGCCTATCCCGAGACGCATCCCGACGCCGTCAGCGCCGAGGCCGATCTCGACAACCTCAAGCGCAAGATCGACGCCGGCGCCACCCGCGCCATCACCCAGTATTTCCTGGATATCGACGTCTTCCTGCGCTTCCGCGACCGCGTCGCCGCCAAGGGCATCACCGCGCCGATCACCCCCGGCATCCTGCCGGTGACCAACTTCGCCACCCTGGTGAAATTCGCCAAGCAGTGCGGCACGCGCGTGCCCGTCTGGCTGGCCAATCTCTTCGAGGGCCTCGACGCCGACCCCGACACGCGCAAGCTGGTCGCCGCCTCGGTCGCTGCCGAGCAATGCCGCCGGCTGCAGGAATACGGCGTCGACGAGTTCCACTTCTACACTCTCAACCGCGCCGACCTGACTTACGCCATCTGCCACATTTTAGGTGTTAGGCCGAAGGCGGCGGACAAGAAGGCTGTGGCGTGAACATTCTTCCTTTTCCGTCATGCCCGGGCTTGACCCGGGCATCCACGTGGATCGCCGGGTCAAGCCCGGCGATGACGATTGAGCTTGGTGGTTGGTAATGGCCCACATCCTCGACGTCCTGAAAGACCGTGTTCTCCTCTGCGACGGGGGCACGGGCAGCCGTGTCCAGGCGCTGACTCTCGACGTCGAGCGCGACTATCTCGGCCACGAGAACTGCACCGAGATCCTGACCAAGGCGCGGCCCGACATCGTGCGCGACATCCACCGCTCCTACCTCAAGGCCGGCTCGGACATTGTGCAGACCAACACCTTCGGCGGCTCACCCATCACGCTTGGCGAGTTCGGCCTGCAGGATCTCGCCTACGACCTCAACAAGAACGCGGCGCAGCTCGCCCGCGAGGCCGTGGCCGAGTTCAAGACGGATGGCCGCGAGCGCTTCGTGCTGGGCTCGATCGGCCCGGGCACCAAGCTGCCCAGCCTCGGCCATATCGATTACGACGCGCTGGAGCAGGCGCTGACCGTGCAGGCCCGCGGCCTGCTCGACGGCGGCGTCGACGCCATCCTGATCGAGACCTGCCAGGACCCGCTGCAGATCAAGGCGGCGGTGAATGGTGTGAAGATTGCGCGGGCGGAGCTTGGTAAGGACGTCCCCGTCTTCGTGCAGGTGACGGTCGAGACGACGGGCACGCTGCTGGTCGGCGCCGACATCGCCGCCGCCGCCACGGTGATCCACGCCCTCGATGTGCCGGTGATCGGCCTCAACTGCGCCACCGGTCCGCAGGAGATGGCCGAGCACGTCAAGTGGCTGGCCGAGAACTGGATCGGCCCGGTCTCCGTGCAGCCCAATGCCGGCCTGCCCGAGCTGGTCGAGGGCAAGACGCACTACCCGCTGACCCCGCCCGAGCTCGCCAAATGGCTGGAGCGCTTCATCGCCGAGGATGGCATCAACCTGGTCGGCGGCTGCTGCGGCACCGATGCGCCGCATATCGAGGCCCTCGACCAGATGCTGCGCCGCCGCGCCGCGGACGGCTGGCGGCCGAAGCCCAAGACGCGCAACGCGGTATGGGTCCCCTCGGTCGCCTCGCTCTACTCGCAAGTGCCGCTCAAGCAAGAGAATGCCTATCTCTCTATAGGCGAGCGCTGCAACGCCAACGGCTCGAAGAAGTGGCGCGAGCTGCAGGAGCGCCACGACTGGGACGGCTGCATCGCCATGGGCCGCGAGCAGGTGAAAGAGGGCAGCCACGCCCTCGACATCTGCACGGCCTTCGTCGGCCGCGACGAGGTCAAGGAGATGAACGAGGTGATCGCCCGCATGCGCGGCTCGATCACCGCACCGCTGGTCGTCGATTCGACCGAGTTCCCGGTGCTTGAATCCGCCCTCAAGCTCTACGGCGGCAAAGCGGTGATCAACTCGATCAACTTCGAGGACGGCGAGGAGCCGGCCGAGAAGCGCCTCAAGCTCGCCAAAAAGTTCGGCGCTGCCGTGGTCGCCCTGACCATCGACGAGACCGGCATGGCCAAGACGGTCGACGACAAGGTCAAGATCGCCAGGCGCCTGGCCGAGTTCGCGGCGAAGTACGGCGTGCTCCAATCGGACCTGCTCATCGATCCGCTGACCTTCACCATCGCCACCGGCAACGAGGACGACCGCAAGCTCGGCCTGTGGACGCTCGAGGGCATTGCCCGCATCCGCGAGGCGCTGCCCGACGTGCAGATCATCCTCGGCCTCTCCAACATCTCCTTCGGCCTCAACCCGCCGGCCCGCCATGTGCTCAACTCGGTGATGCTGGAGCACGCGCTGAAGCGCGGGCTGACCGGCGCCATCCTGCACCACTCCAAGATCGCGCCTCTGCACAAGATCCCGGCCGAGGAGGTCAAGGTCGCCGAAGACCTGATCTTCGACCGCCGCCGTGACGGTTACGACCCGCTGCAGGCCTTCATCGCCCTGTTCGAGAACCGGGCCGGCGAGGCCAAGAAGGAGAAGAAGCGCGCCGAGGCGGTCGAGGACCGCCTGAAGAACCGCATCGTCGACGGCGACAAGCTCGGCCTCGAGGACGACCTCAAGCTGGCCATGAAGAGCTACAAGCCGCTCGACATCATCAACACCCACCTGCTCGACGGCATGAAGGTGGTGGGCGAGCTCTTCGGCTCCGGCAAGATGCAGCTGCCCTTCGTGCTGCAATCGGCCGAGACCATGAAGATGGCGGTCGCCTATCTCGAGCCGCACATGGAGCGCCTCGAGGGCCAGCAGAAGGGCACCATCGTGCTGGCCACGGTGAAGGGCGACGTGCACGACATCGGCAAGAACCTGGTCGACATCATCCTGACCAACAACGGCTACCGGGTGATCAACCTGGGCATCAAGCAGCCGATCGCCAACATCCTCTCGGCAGTCAAGGAGCACAAGGCCAATGCCGTCGGCATGTCCGGCCTTCTCGTCAAGTCGACCGTGGTGATGCGCGAGAACCTGGAGGAGATGACCCGCGAGGGCGTCGACGTCCCGGTGCTGCTGGGCGGTGCCGCGCTCACCCGCAAATACGTCGAGGAGGATTGCGTCGCCAGCTACGGCCCCGGCCGCGTGGCCTATGCCAGAGACGCCTTCGACGGGCTCGACCTGATGGACAAGGTGGTCAACGGCAAGTTCGACGAGCATGTCGGCCAGGCCAAGACCAAGCGCGAGAGCCGGCCCTCCAACACCAAGCGCACTTTGGGCCAGGCGACGCAGGCGCGGGTCATGCGCCCGGTCGATTTCGAGGACGTCCAGACGCGCCGCGCCGAGCTGGCTGCCGCCGTGCCGGTGCCTGCACCACCCTTCTGGGGGGCGCGGGTGGTCGAGCGCGTACCGGTTAAGGCGCTGGTCCCGTTCCTCAACGAGACCATGCTCTATCAATTCCAGTGGGGCTTCCGAAAGGCCGGCAAGTCCCTCGACGACTACAAGGTCTTCGCCCAGCGCGAGATCAAGCCGATCCTCCGCCGCATGCTCGACAAGGTCGAGGCCGAGAACATCCTGCAGCCGCAGGCGGTCTATGGTTTCTGGAAATGCGCCTCGGAGGGCGACTCAGTCATCATCTTCGGCGAAGACGAAAAGACCGAACTGGCCCGCTTCACCTTCCCGCGCCAGGCGAGGGAAGGGGGATTGTGCATCGCCGATTTCTTCCGCGACCGCACGGCCAACGAGCTCGATGTCATCGGCCTGCAGGTCGTCACCATGGGCCAGCGCGCCTCGGAAGTGGCCCGCGAATGGTTCGCCGAGAACAAGTACCAGGACTATCTCTACCTGCACGGGCTGGGCGTGGAGACGGCCGAGGCGCTGGCCGAATACACGCACAAGCGCATCCGCGGCGAGCTCGGCTTCGGCCACGAGGACGACCGCGACATGGACAAGATGCTGAAGCAGGGCTATCGCGGCTCGCGCTACTCGTTCGGCTACCCGGCCTGCCCGAACCTCGCCGACCAGAAGCAGCTCTTGGCGCTGCTCGGCGCCGAGCGCATCGGCATCCAGATGTCCGACGAGGACCAACTCCACCCCGAGCAATCCACCTCGGCCATCGTCTGCCACCACCCGCAGGCGAAGTATTTCTCGGTGTAGCGGGACGGACGGCGAATGGCCCTTCGGCGACAATTCAGAGAGGCCATTGCCCTTCTTGCCCGAGCCGTGACGCTGGCAACCAAGAACGGCGCCACGCGCCCAATCTTGGTTGGCGGGGCAGCTGTCGAACTCTACACCAGTGGGGCCGTCACGTCAGGCGACTTCGACCTCGTTACGGCCGACGATGAGAAACTTGCATCGGCCCTCGAAGCCGCCGGATTTCAGCGGCACGCCGGCGACCCTCGTCAACTGGCGCACCCCGAACTTCAGATGGCGGTGGAATTTGTCAGTGGGCCGCTCATGGACGGCAGGGCCGATCTGACCCGCCTTTATGTGTTTCAGGTCGGCGAC
>VGEI01000181.1 GCA_016869415.1 Alphaproteobacteria bacterium | reverse complement strand
CCTTTCGGCAGACGCGGTGCGCGACGAGAAGCTCAAGATCCTGCGCGCTCTCGTGCCGCTCGAAACGGAGGGTGCCAACGGCTCGGTCGTCCGCGGCCAATACCGGGCGGGCGCTATCAACGGCAGTGCCGTGAAGAGCTATGCCGAGGAACTGGGGCCGGATCGCAGCAGCCGCACCGAGACCTTTGTCGCCTTGCGCCTGGCCATCGCCAACTGGCGCTGGGCCGGGGTGCCGTTCTTCCTGCGCACCGGCAAGCGGCTGGCGCGTAAGACCTCAGAGATCGTCATCCAGTTCAAACCGGTGCCGCATAGCATGTTCCCGTCGAGCGCCGGCCGGCTTGCTGCGAACCGCCTTGTCGTGCGGCTGCAGCCGGACGAGGGCATCACGCTGCGCCTGATGACCAAGGAGCCGGGGCCGGGCGGTCTGCGCCTGCGTTCGGTGCCGCTGGACCTGAGTTTCGCCGAGGCGTTCTCCGGTCGCTTTCCCGAGGCCTACGAGCGCCTGCTGATGGACGTGGTGCGTGGCAACGCGACGCTGTTCATGCGGCGCGACGAAGTCGAGACGGCCTGGGCCTTCCTCGATCCGGCGCTGCAGGCTTGGGACCGCGGCAGCGAGCAGCCCAAGCCCTATGTTGCGGGTAGCTGGGGACCGGCCGCGGCGACGGCGCTGATCGAGCGTGAAGGCCGAACCTGGCACGAGGAGCTCGACTGATGGCCGGCCCGGTTCGTTCCGCCGTCGACGCGATCACGCGGCAAATCCAGGCGCGCAGCGCCGTTACGCGGCGTGCTTATCTCGATCGCGTGGCGGCGGCCGCGCAGCGCGGGCGCCGGCGGTTCGGCTTGTCCTGCGGCAATCTGGCGCACGGCTTCGCTGCCTGTCCGGCCGGCGACAAGAACGCGCTCAAGGAGGGCGAACAGGCAAACATCGCCATCGTCTCGGCCTACAACGACATGCTTTCGGCGCATCAGCCGCTGGAGCGATACCCGGACCTGATCAAGGCGGCGGTCCGCGAGGTCGGCGCCGTCGCCCAGTTTGCCGGCGGCGTACCGGCAATGTGCGACGGCGTGACGCAAGGGCAGCCGGGAATGGAGCTCTCGCTCTTCAGCCGCGATGTCATTGCCATGGCGACGGCGGTTGCTCTGTCGCACGACATGTTCGACGCGGCGCTGTGTCTGGGCGTCTGCGACAAGATTGTTCCGGGCCTGGTCATGGGGGCGCTCGCCTTCGGACATTTGCCGTTCGTCTTCGTGCCCGCCGGTCCGATGCCGTCGGGCCTGTCCAACAAGGAGAAAAGCCGAATCCGGCAGCTCGTCGCCGAGGGCAAAGCGGGCAGGGTGGAGTTGCTTGAGGCGGAGACCGCCTCCTACCACGGCCCGGGGACTTGCACGTTCTACGGTACGGCCAACTCGAACCAGATGCTCATGGAGGTGATGGGCCTCCATCTTCCCGGTGCCAGCTTTCCCAATCCCGACACGCCGTTGCGCGAGGCGCTGACCCGGGCGGCGGCGCAGCGCGCGGCGGCCCTGGTCAGCGGCGGCCCGGACTACACACCGATCGGGGAAATGCTCGACGAAAAGGCGTTCGTGAACGGGATCGTCGGGCTGCTGGCCACGGGCGGGTCGACGAACCACACGATTCACCTGGTGGCGATGGCGCGTTTGGCCGGCATCCGGCTCACCTGGGACGATTTCGACGCGCTGTCGCGCGCCGTGCCGTTGTTGGCGCGTGTCTACCCGAACGGCAGCGCCGACGTGAACCAGTTCCATCGGGCCGGCGGCATGGCTCTTCTGATCCGCGAGCTGCGTGCGGCCGGGCTGCTGCATGACGACGTCGCGACGATCATGGGCCGCGGTCTCGAGCCCTATACGCGCGCACCGGTCATGGAGGGCCCACAACTCGTCTGGCGGGACGTGTCCTCGGCCAGCGGCGATCGCGATATCTTGCGCTCGGCAGGCGATCCGTTCGCGGCGGAGGGCGGTCTGCGGATTCTGTCGGGGAATCTGGGCCGCGCGGTGATCAAGATCTCGGCAGTCTATTCCGATCTGCACGTCGTCGAGGCGCCGGCGCGGCTGTTCGACAGCCAGGCAGCATTGCTCGAAGCCTTCCAGCGCGGCGAGCTCGATCGCGACCTGATTGCCGTGCTGCGCGGCCAGGGGCCGCGGGCCAACGGCATGCCGGAGCTGCACAAGCTGACCCCCACGCTCGGCGTGCTGCTCGACCGCGGCCACCGCGTGGCGCTCGTGACGGACGGGAGGATGTCGGGCGCCTCGGGCAAGGTGCCGGCGGCCATCCACCTCACGCCCGAAGCCGCTGCCGGCGGGCCGCTCGCACGGCTGCGTGACGGCGATATCGTTCGCCTCGATGCGCGTGCGGGTACGCTCGACGTGCTGATCGATGCGGCCGAGTTTGCCCGGAGGCCGGCACAGGTGCTGGCCGGGGCCGGGTCGGAGTTCGGCTGCGGCCGAGAGCTGTTCGGCGCCTTCCGGCAGGGCGTGAGCGGTGCCGAGAACGGGGCGACGATCGTCGCCGAGGCG
This sequence comes from Alphaproteobacteria bacterium, assembly GCA_016869415.1. GTDB lineage: Bacteria > Pseudomonadota > Alphaproteobacteria > CACIAM-22H2 > CACIAM-22H2 > VGEI01. The sequence goes on along the minus strand of VGEI01000181.1, from coordinate 4,679 downwards.
TCGGCGTGATCGTCGACAATCTGATCAACCGGCTGCGCACCGAGATGGCGGAGCTGCCGCGCAAGGAATCGGCGGTTGCACAGGTCGTACTCAAGGACCCGGAAGGCACGCTCAATACCACCGTCGCGGCACTGGCGGAGCGCGCCGGGGTCAGTCAACCGACCGTGCTGCGACTGTGCCGCAGTGTCGGCTGCGACGGCTTTCCCGAGTTCAAGGTGAAGCTGGCGCAGAGCCTGGTCTCCGGCCTGCCCTTCGTCGGTGCCACGGTGACTCCCGACGACACGCCCGCCCAGTACACGGCGAAGATCCTCGACGGGGCGATGGCGGCGCTCGGCGAGGCGCGCCGCCGCCTCGATACGGCCTCGATCGGCGCCGCCGTGACGGCGCTGGCCGGTGCGCACCAGATCCTCGTCTTCGGCGTGGGTGGCTCCGCGGCCACGGCGCAGGACGCAGCCCACAAGCTGGCGCGCTTCCCGATCCCCTGTCGTGCCCTGACCGACCCGATCGCCGCGTTGATGGCGGTCGAGACGGCGCGCTGGCAGGACGTTCTCCTGATCGTCTCCAATACCGGCCGGACCAAGCTAGTCAACGAGGTCAACGCCGCCGCGCGCAAGGCGCGACTGCACACCGTCGCCATCACGGCGCCCGGCTCGCCGCTGGCCCGGGAGGCGAGCGTCGCCGTCCTGGTAGAGCCGGCGGAGAACGCCGAGATCTTCACGCCGATGGCGTCTCGCCTCGTTCATCTCGCCATCGTCGACGCGCTGGCGACGGGTGTCGCGCTCAAGCTCGGTCCCGAAGCCGTCGACCGGCTGGCCCGGATCAAGGCTGTCCTGCGGACGACCCGGATTCCAGGTGACGGCGAGGCCGGCTGAGCGCCTCTATGTAGCGCGCTTACGGTCGCGCCACAGTGCAGCGACGCGGACATAGTTTTCTGCGACCCGCTTGACCGCCGTCTCGTCGTCGATCTGGCCGGCGAACCACTGTTCGGCCGGGCCCCAGAAAATGGTGCGGCCGATGGCAAAGCCGCGGACCAGCTTCTCGTTGGCGGCGGCGTCGAAGGCGAGCCGCAGCTCGTTATCTGACACTTCCTGGCCGAGTATGATGATACCGCGGCAATGCGGGTCGTTCTTGCGAACGATGTCGCCCAGCCGCTTCCACGCCCCGGCGTCGGGCAGCGGCGGCAGCTTCCACCAATCCGGCATCACGCCGACCTCGTAGAAGCGCGCCACCGAATCGATGATCAGGTCGGCACCCTCGCCGGGCTTGACCCGCGGCGGGATGACCTCGAGCAGGAACTCGTGGCCGGTGGCGTGGCAGGCGCGCTGCAGCTCCCGCATGCGCTTCTCGTGCGCTGCCTTGATCTCCACCGGATCGTCGGGCTGGTAGAAGATCAGCACCTTGACGATGTGCTCCTGCGGCCAGGCGCGCAGCGTCTGGATGATGTCGGGCCCGTGCTCGTACTCGACCGGGATGCTGCGCGGCAGCTCGACCGGCCGCGCGATCCACAGATTCCGGCCGGTGGAGGCGTAGAGCGCGTCGCGGCCGAACTTGTCGTCGAGGATGATGCCGGCCCCGTCGACGCCCTGGCCGACGCGCTTGGCCGCCTCGGCGACCAGCGACTTGTAGCGGCTGATCTGCTCCGGCCCCTTGCCGTGCTTCTTGGCCAGCTCCTCGAACTGCCAGCGATGGTCGAAGGCGAGAGCCGCGACCTGCGGCCAGGGTTTGCGGCCGGTGGTCACGCGGTGCAGATAGGCGACGCGCGGGTCCTCGTGCAGCTTCGTCGGCCCGTCGGCCTTCTTGGCGCGCTCAAGGAAGTCCGAAAGCTCGGTCCAGCTCGGCATCGCCGGGGCGCAGGCGTGACGCGAGACCACCAGCGCGCCGCAGGCGTTGGCGATGCGGCAGGCCTCCGGCCAGTCGGCCCCGCGTAGCCAGCCGCGCAAGAGGCCGGCCATGAAGCCGTCGCCGGCCCCCAGCACGTTGAAGACCTCGACCGGGAAACCCGGCCCGAGGATACCGTCGTCGATGCGGTTGGGGATGAGGCCGGGGAAGACAGCGCAGCCCTGCGGCCCGCGCTTGAGTACGATGGTCGCCTTGGAGAGCTCGCGCAGCCTGCGCAGGGCGGTCAGCGTGTCAGTGCTGCCGCCGGCTATATGCACCTCTTCCTCCGTGCCGACGATCAGGTCGCAATGCGGCACGATGGTCTGGATGTGCTCCGAGACGTTGCTTGAGGCGACGAAGCGGTTTTCGCCGGCCCCCGGGCTGGTCAGGCCCCAGAGGACGGGCCGGTAGTCGATATCGAGCACCACCTTGGTACCCGCCGCCTTGGCGTGGCGGATGGCCGTGCGGCAGGTGTTGTCGATATCGGGGCGCGAGAAATGCGTACCGGTGACCACCAGCGCCTTGGCCTTGGATATGAACTCGGCATCGAAATCATCGGGCGCGATCGCCATGTCGGCGCAGTCGGTGCGCACGAAGATCAGCGGGAAGGTGTCGTGATCGCGGATGCCCAGGATGACCAGGCCGGTGAGACGCTTGGGGTCCGTCTTGACATGGCTGACGTCGACACCCTCGGCGGCCAGGGTCTCGCGCACGAAACGGCCCATGTGCTCGTCGCCGACGCGCGTCAGCATCGCCGGCCTGAGGCCGAGCCGTGCTGCACCCACCGAGATATTGGCCGGGCAGCCGCCGAGATACTTGGCGAAGGACTGCATGTCCTCCAGCCGGCCGCCGATCTGCTCGCCGTAGAGGTCGACGGCGGCCCGGCCCATGGCGATGAAGTCGAAGGGCCGGCCTTCGGGGAAACTGTCAGGCATTCTTCAGTCCTTTGGGGTGCCAGACGGTGGCACCTTTATCCATCGTCCAGCGGTGTTCTTCGGTGAACTCCGGAACGGTGTAAGGGTTGTCGGGCAGGTGACGAATCACCCAGGCGTAGTACATGCCGTAGCCGGGGGCTGCGGTCTGGGCGTGGTCGTTGCCGGTGAGGATCTTCACCGTGTCGTACTGCTTCACCTTCAGCACGTCGTCGCCGAGCTCGGCATGGCCGTAACCCTGCGGATGGGTGAAGCGATAGTGATAGATCTCCGGCTGCGGATGGTGGTGAGGCGGATAGCTCGACCAGCGTCCGGGCAGTGTCACGACCTCGCCTAGCACCAGCTCGGCGTTGGCATCGGCGTTGGTGCGGTCGAAGATGGTGCGCACCAGGCGCAGGCACGCACCCCCGACCTGGCCCATGCCGCGATGCTCGTCCTTGGTGTCGGCCGGCAGGAAGAAGCGTGGCGCGAAGTGCTTCTGGTTGGCCGAGCGGTAGATCGTGAACTCGGTCGTGCTTTTCGCCTCGATGCGCAGCTCGGCGCCGGCCGGCAGGTGCACGCAGCTCGGTGAATCGTCGAACAGCGACTTGCGGGCGAAAGTCACCTGCCGATTGCCGGCGGTCACCGTCGCCTCGCCGTCCATCAGCAGAAAGGCCGTCTCGACCGGCGTGGTCTCGCGGTAGCTCTCGCCTGCGGCGAGGTTCAGCACAGCAAGGCCGAGGCCGGTCGGCTCACTGGCGTCGTCGTGCCGTGTCACCGCGGTGAGGCCGGGGCCGAACCCCTTGCGGTTCTGGGTGAGGTGAAGCGGGTTGGTCTGGGTCACGAGGATCCTCCGCGCGAGGCAAGTTGGTGGCCGAGAGCCACGACCAGCGACTGGGCGAGGCACATGGGTGCGACCAGCGAACGGAACGGCAAAGCGGGGCTCTGGTCAACCTCGAAACTGACCGAAGCCTGCCGGGCGATGGGGCTGAGCGGGCTGTCGGTCAGGGCGATGACCTTAACGCCGCGGGCGGCCGCCCGCTCGACGATGGCGGCGACGTCGCGCGAGTACTCCTTGAAGCTGACGGCGATCAGCACGTCGTCGTGTGCCGCGGCGCGGGCCTCCTCGTGCAGCAGCCCGCCGATGCCGTCGAGTAGATGGGCGCGTAGATCGAGCCGGGCAATGGCGTAGTAGAGATAGTAGGCGACTGGGAAGGCGCGGCCCTGGCCGAGCAGGTAGACCTCGCTGGCCCGCGCCAGGATCGAGACGGCGCGGGTCATGTCGGCCGGGCGGGTGGTCTCGCGCAGATGCTGGAGGGCGGCAATGCCGTCGCCGGTGAACTGGGCAAGAACCGAATCGGTGCCGTTGGTCTTGCGGTCGGCCTCGGCCTTGTGCCGCATCGTGTCGATGCGCTCGCGATAGCTCGGGCTGCCAGCAACCAGGCGGCTGCGGAACACCCGCTGCAGATCGCTGAACCCGTCGTAGCCGAGCGAATTGGCAAAGCGAATGATGGCCGAGGGCTGCACGCCGGCGCGCGCGGCGACGGCCGCCACCGTGCCCAGCGCCATGTCGTTGGGATGCTCCAATGCGAACTCGGCGATTTGCCGAAGCCGGCTCGATAGCTCGCCGTAGCGGCTGCTGATCAGCTGCTTGAGCTCGTCGAAAGACGCAGGGGAGGAGACTCGGGCCATCGCGGGGTTCGTGAGACCTAGCCAAATTCTGCTTTACAGGATAGTTTGGAATGAATATTCTATCATATAACAAAAATAGAACAAACGTTCTTATGGGCATGTCCCGGGAGGCGCCGTGACGACAGCAGCGCGAATCGGCTTCATCGGCGTGGGTCTAATGGGCCATGGCATGGCCAAGAACCTTCTGCAGAAGGGCTT
>VGEI01000180.1 GCA_016869415.1 Alphaproteobacteria bacterium | reverse complement strand
TAGTGGATATGCGTCCGGCGCATGGGTATTTCAGAACTGCGTCTCGGCCACCTTGCGCACCAGAAAGTCGCGAAAAACCGCTATGCGCTTGGAGTTACGCATCTCTTCGGCGTACACGAAATAGGCCTCGTAAGTCGGCCCTTCGAGATGCGGTAGGATCTGAACGATCTTGGAACTCTCCTGAGCCATGTAATCGGGGAAGGCCGCGATACCGACTCCGTTCTCGACCGCCCGCAGGATGGCGTAGACGTTGTTCACTTGGAGTACCGGCGTACGGCGCTGGCCGGGTGGGCAGCCGGCCTCGAGCAGCCAGTTGATCCCCGGGAAAGGCGGCCTGGGATCCTCGCCGTAGACGATGATCTTGTGCCGGTCGAGATCGGTGGCGGTCTGTGGCGTGCCGAATTTCTTGAGATAGGCCGGCGAAGCGAAGACGTGAATATGCACCGAGATCAGGTGCCGCTGGATGAGGTCCGGCTGGCGCGGCGGCTGCATGCGGATGGCGCAATCGGCCTCGCGCATGCCGAGATCGAGCTCGGAATCCTCGACCAGCAGGTTGACGTGGATGTCGGGGTAGAGCTCGAGGAATTCGCGGATGCGCGGCACGAGCCAGACCGAGCCGAAGGCGACCGAGGCGGTGACGCGCAGCAGGCCGGAGGGCCGGTCGCGCGTCTCGGTGATCTGCGTCTCGACCGAGGCGAGCTTGCCGAAGACGTCGCGCACCGTGCTGTGCAGCATCTCGCCGGCCTCGGTGAGGATCAGGCCGCGGGCGTGCCGGTGGAAGAGCGGCGTCTTGAGCGAGTCCTCGAGCGCGCTGATCTGCCGGCTGACCGCCGACTGCGACAGGTTCAGGGACTCGCCGGCATGGGTGAAGCTGCCGGCCTCCGCCACGGCGTGGAAGATGCGCAGGCGGTCCCAGTCCATCGCCATGCGGGGCGCCGGCCTACTGCGCGGCCAAAGGAGTCGCGGCTTCCTCGTGCGCGAGGAAACGCTCGGCCTCGAGGGCGGCCATGCAGCCCATGCCCGCGGCGGTGACCGCCTGGCGGAAGACCTTGTCCTTGACGTCGCCGGCGGCGAAGACGCCGGGGATGTTGGTCGCCGTCGAATCCGGCCGGGTAACGATGTAGCCCTCGTCGTCGGTGGTGACGATGCCGCGGAAGAGCTCGGTCGCCGGGTTGTGGCCGATGGCCACGAACAGGCCGTCGAGGTCGAGCTGGCGCGCCTGGCCGGTGACCAGATCCTTGAGCTTGATCGCCGTGACGCCGGGCGGATTGTCCTTGCCCAGGATGTCGGTGACCACAGAGTTCCAGATCACCTCGACTTTCGGGTTCTTGAACAGGCGGCCCTGGTTGGTCTTGTCGGCGCGCAGCTTGTCGCGGCGGTGAATCAGCGTGACCTTGGTCGCGTGGTTGGTGAGGTAGAGCGCCTCCTCGACGGCGGTGTTGCCGCCGCCGACCACCGCCACCGTACGGTTGCGGAAAAAGAAACCGTCGCAGGTGGCGCAGGCCGAGACGCCGAAGCCGCGGAATTTCTCCTCGGCCGGCAGGCCCAGCCACTTGGCCTGGGCGCCGGTGGCGATGATCACCGTGTCGCCGAGATAGGTGCCGCGGGAATCGCCGTGGAGGGCGAAGGGCCGCTTGGCGAAATCGACCTTGGTGATCGTGTCTTCGATGAACACCGTGCCGACATGCTCGGCCTGTTTCTGCATCTGCTCCATCAGCCACGGCCCTTGGATGACCTCGGCGAAGCCCGGATAGTTCTCGACGTCGGTGGTGATCGACATCTGGCCGCCGGGCTGCATGCCGCGGATGAGGGTCGGCTTGAGGTTGGCACGGGCGGCATAGATCGCCGCGGTGTAGCCGGCGGGGCCGGAGCCAAGGATCAGGACTTTGCTGTGACGGGTCTGGGCCATGAGGGGGAATCGGTGCGGAGAATCGGGGGACTCGGCTACGGAAGTGCAGCCGCTCGGTTAACGTAAGTGGAGGCCGGAGGCGGCGCAAGGCCGGCGGCAGCGGCTCGGTTCGCCTTGCGATGGCGCTCGAAGAACGCCGGCTAAGTCGCGTCGCGCCGAATTGTGTCAATCCGGTGGCGGCAATTTTCTTAGCCTGCAAGCCCTTGAGAAATCACGCCCCGGCCATGTCCGGTGATGTCCAATATGTCCAATATCGCGCCCAAGGTGCCCTATTTATGGGGCTCCGGCCGCAAATTTTTCGAGCCGCCTATGGACGAAACGTCTGCGGCGCCCCATATCGAGGGCGATGTCAGAAACCGAACATGTGGTCGAGGCTGAAGGACTTCTCGCCGTCGACCAGGCCGTGATAGCCGAAGAGGCGGCAGGTCGTGTCGCGGATCAGGACATAGCCGCCGTCACCGGCCTGCTTCAGCCTCTCTCGCCCGAAGACTTCGGAGGCGCGCCAGAGAGAGGAGCCGGAGCAGGGGATGCGGATGTCGTGTCTGGCGATCTCGACGCCGTCGCTGCCATGCAGCGTCAGCGCGGTCGAGGATTGCGCCGCCCAGGGCGTCGAGGCCGGATAGATCAGGTGGCAGAGCGTGTCGAGCCCGTCATGGCCGAGGCGCAGGAAGAGCCGCGTCGACAGGCCCGGTGCCCGGCCGGCGTAGGATTGCGGCTCGTTCCTGTAGGTCAGCACGGTGTTAAAGACATGCGCGCCGAAGCTGGTCTCGGCGGCGTGGCTGGATCTGCGGTCCTCGTAGCGGAAGAGGGCGTGCAGCCAGCCATCGGCCTCGCCGCCGCTGCGGAAATCGTAAAGCAGCTCCATGTGCCCGTAGCCCGAGGACAGCTTGGTGCCGTTGAGCAGATCGGCTACTTCCAGGCTGGTGGCGTGGCCGCGCGGCAGGTTGCCGAGGAAGGCGGTCGTCGCCTCGCGGCCCGAGGCGTCGTAGACCTTGAGCGAGACCGGCAGCGAGGCTTGCGTAGTGGCCATCGGGGTGGGCAGCACGATCGAGCGGTAGCGATCTGGGGGCAGCACGGGGGCCGGCAGCAGGAAGCCCTTGCCCATCAAATTGGCGAGCTCGGGGATGTGCGGATCGGGCTTGAGATCGGCGCGCTCGACATTGGGATGCGCCAGGCGGCGCTGGCCCGACTCGCGGACGATCTCGTAACGCGGGCGCACGAAATGCTTGCCGGCGGCGATCTCGATCTGCTGCGGCCAGCGCGCTGCGGGCAGCAGCGTCGCGACGTCGAGTGCGAGCGAGGCGAAGGGCGGCACGGCGCGGTCGAGCCACGCCACGTCTGCGCTGCCCATCAGCGAAAGCCCCACAGCCTTGGCGGGGATGGGGCAGGGGTGGCTGTTCTGCACCCAGAGGATGACCTTTTCATCCGCCTTCGGCGCCGGCAGGCCGGCGTAGCGGTCCGACGGCCAGGCATTGGCGTCGTGGGTGCAGGAGAGCTCCTCGGCCTTGGCGCCGAAGATGTCGAGCGCGTATTTGACGACGTCGTGCCCCGTGGCGCCGATGGCGTGGATAAAAAGCTGGCCGCAGAGGGGCGGCAGGCCGAAGCGCTTCCTCACGTTGCGGCTGTCGATGACGATGCCGGCGACACCCGAAGCCACACTCTCGCGCCACTGCGCCAGCACCGCACCGTCCGCCCCGTACAGGCACAGCCACAACACGATCTCTTTTGCGCCGTAACCTGCCCAGTAATTGGCCGTGACGATCCTCGTATGGCGGGCATCGTCGTCGCGGAAGAAGGCGAAGTTGGTGGCGAAATTATGGGGGTCGAGATAGTTGCGCTTGTTGACCAGCATGTCGTCGGCGAGGCGCATGCCGTCGAGGGTGACGATCTCGGCGCCCTTGGGCACCAAATGGCGGATGTGGTCGACGAAGCGCGTGGCATCGAAGGCCAGCACCAGCACGCTGCGGGCCGGCGAGGCGGGCAGGTCGGTGATCGGCTGGGCGCGGCGGCCCAGTGCGCTCCGGCCGATGGCGTCGACGTCCTGCACGAACAGCCCGGCGAGAGCGAGGCTGTTCAGCGGATGCAGGGCGTCGAAAGGCTCGGCGAGGCCGAGCGGGTCGTAGACCGCCACGGGTCCGGCCTGCGCCAGACGCTCGATCAGGGCGCGTGCCGGCGCCACCGCCAACGGATGGCCGACGGCCTTGAAGAAGGCGTTGCCGCCCTTGACGTTGCTGAAGGTCTCGATACGTAGTGCCATCGGCGACTTATAGCCCGCGGCGCGGGCTCACTGCCAGCCGAAGCGCTGGCGGCAGATGAGGGCGGCCCGCGCCGTATCATCCGGCGGTGTGTAGCTCCAGCGTTCCAGTGCGCCGGTGAAGGGCCGGGTGTAGCCCTCGGCGATGAGATCGTGTTGGAAGCGGCGCAGCCGCGCCGAATCGCCGGGCAGGCGCATGACATGGACTGGCTTGCCGGTGGCCAGCGCCTCCGAGGTCATCGACACCGAATCCTCGGTGACCACGATCGCGTCGGCGAGGGCCAGGATGCCGAGATAGGGATTGTCCCCCTGCTCGTTCCAGACGAAGGCCGGCAGGCCGGTGAGCGCCTGTGCCAGCACCGCCTTGTTCTCCGGGCCGGTGCGGCGCGAGGGCGTCACCGCCAGCCCCGCCCCGTGCCGGCGGGCGAGCTCAGCGAGCCGCGCCGCGAAGTCGGACATCGTCGGCGGGTCGAGCACGAAGCGGCCGTTGCTGCCGCCGATCAGCACGCCCACCAGCGGTCGCGGTAGGGAGGCAAAGGCTGCTGCCCAGTGCGCTGCAGCGCCGCCGAGCTTCTCCGGCGTCACCGGATGGATCGCACCGACGGTGGAAAGCACATTCTCGCCGCGAATGCCGTCGTGACGCGGTGCGACGACGACATCGAAGCGGTCCAGCCTCATCAGCGGATTCTGAATATGCGCCGCCTTGATCCGGCCGCCGCTGGCACGCCGGATGGCGGCGGCCAGCGGGGCGGCGATCTTGCCGCAGCTGATCACGACATCCGGCCAGGGTGGGTCGAGACGGTCGCTGCCCTCGGCGAGCCGCGTCAGCGGATCCAGCCAGAAGCGCCCCGGCAGACGCTGCCAGGGCCAGCGGGCGCGCACCCGCTTGAACAGCGGGGTCAGGCCCAACGCTTCGGCGAGGCCGCGGCCCTGCGATTCGAAGCCGGCCTCGCCTGGGGTTACGATCCAGCCGACGGGGGACATGGCGGCGGACTATGAGGGGCCGGCAGGGCCGAGGCAACACTGGGTAAGAAAATTCCAAATCGGGTTGCGGTATCGTCTCCATCGTGGAATATTATTTCAACGATGGACCGGACGGGGAAATGAACGATGCGGGGCGTCAAGCTCGACCGGATTGACCGACGGATCCTAAGAGACCTGCAGGCCAGCGGCCGCATGACCAATGTCGAGCTCGCCCGCCGGGCCGAGATTTCGGCGCCGCCCTGCCTGCGCCGCGTGCGGGCGCTCGAGGATGGCGGCGTGATTAAGGGCTATCACGCCGACCTCAACGCTGCGGCGCTCGGTTTCAATGTCACTGTCTTTGCCCATGTCGGACTGGCCAGTCAGGCGGAGCATGACCTGAAGGCGTTTGAGGATCTGGTGAACTCATGGCCCCAGGTCCGCGAATGCCACATGCTCGCCGGTGAAACCGACTTCCTGCTCAAGATCGTGGCTGAGGACTGGGACGCTTATCAGAAGTTCCTCACCACCAAGCTGACGACGGCGCCGAACGTCAGCCACGTCAAATCTGCCTTGGCGATCCGCAGCGCCAAGCACCTTCCCGGTGTTCCCGTCGAGGTCGAGTGAATAGGGCTGAGCCGGAGCGATCGCCAGTCGTTCTGCGACCGCTGCCGCCTCGTTATCCGCCGATGACGAGACGGTAGATCAGACCGGCGGTGGCCCCGCCGGCCACCAGCCAGTGAATCTCCGGTTTCCAGCGGATCATCACGCCGAAGGCCGCCAGCGCCACGATCACGGCGAAGAGATCCGGCCGCCCGCCCGGCAGGATCACGCCTCCGGCCAGGAAGACTCCCAGATTGAGGATCACGCCGACCACGGCGGCGGTGATCGCCCCCAGTGCCGAGCTGAGCTTCGCACTCTCGTGGATCGAGTGAATCCACGGCGCGGCACTCAAGACGAACCAGAAACTGGGCAGGAAGGTGCAATAGGTTGCGATCGCCGCTGCCAGGATCGCCGCCGACTCCGGCGCGAGGGCGCCGGGAAACTTCCAGCCGGCGAAGAAGCCGACATATTGCAGGACGAGGATCAGCGGTCCCGGCCGCGTCTCGGCCAGTGCCAGCCCGTTGAGCATCTCGTCGGCCGTGAGCCAGCCGTAGGTGTTCACCGCCTCCTCGGCGACGTAGGGCAGGACCGCGTAGGCCCCACCGAAGGTGACGAAGGCGGCCTTGGTGAAGAGGTTCGCGACATCGGCGAACGGTTCCGCGCCGAAGAGCAGCAGCGCAAGGGCGATCGGTACGATGAGCAAAGCGACGAAGATCGCCGACATGCCGACCAGACGGAACATCGGCCGCTCGACGGGTGCCACCGCTATGCCGTTGACGGCGCTGTCCTCGGCTTTGTCATGGCCATGACCTGAGGCGAAAACCGTGCTGCCCTGCAGCCCGGCTACCCAGCCGATCAGACCGGCGGCCAGCACGATCCAGGGAAAGTCGATGCCGGCGAAATAGATGGCCACGAAAGCGGCAGCGGCGATTGCCACGGCCGGCCAGCCTTTGAGCGCCCGGTTGCCGATACGCCAGACGGCACCGGCGATAATGGCGATGACGACGGGTTTCAGTCCGTAGAACAGCGAGGCCACCAGGGGTACGTCGCCGTAGGCCGCGGCCAGCCAGGAGAGCAGCAGCATGATCGCCGCACCCGGCAGGACGAAGAGCGAGCCGGCGACGATGCCGCCCTTGAGCCCGTGCAACCGCCAGCCGATATAGGTGGCGAGCTGCATGGCCTCCGGGCCGGGCAGCAGCGTGCAGAAATTCAGGCCGCTGAGGAACAGGCGCTGGTCGATCCAGCGCCGGCGGTCGACCAGCTCGGTCTGCATAATGGCGATCTGGCCGGCCGGCCCGCCGAAACTGATCCATCCCAATTTGAACCAGAAACGCAGGGCCTCGTTGAAACTGGGGGCTGGAACGAAGCCGGCGGAGGCATCAGGCATGCGCGAAACGTCCATGGTCAGCTCTTCGGTGGCCAGCCATGGGTCTCGCCCTGCAGCTTGCGGCACCACGCGTAGAGCGCATCATAGACCACGAAACCGTGTTTCAGCATCTCATGGTCGTCCTGGAAATTGTCGGAC
>VGEI01000179.1 GCA_016869415.1 Alphaproteobacteria bacterium | reverse complement strand
GCCGCGCCGGATATATATCCCCCTCGTGCCGTGGCATGTCGTGCCCGGCGCTGTTGGGATAGTAAGGACCCTCGCTGTCGTCGTGCCCGTCGAGCGCACGACGGAGGAGGGGCCATGAGGGTCGGCGAAGCTCATTCATCACCTGTCAACCGCGTGGGCACGATGCGGGACGGCGTCCTGGAGCAGAAATACCTTCTGCAGGGCCAGGACGAGTCGCCGAACAACTATCTTCTGAATGTCGGGCGCACGGGCGGCGGAGGATGGACCACGCCGCGCCACAGGCACACCTTCGACCAGGTCCGCTATGTCCTCAAAGGCAGCTATCCGATTGCCAAGGGCGTGGTGATGACTGAAGGGTCGGTCGGCTACTTCCCGGAGAGCGTCCATTACGGCCCTCAGGACAGGCCGGAAGGGCTCGAGATGATGGTGTGCCAGTTCGGCGGCGCCAGCGGACAGGGCTTTCTCAGCGCAGCTCGGCGCGAGGCCGCCAATGCCGCTCTTGCCAAGAAGGGCGAGTTCAAGAACGGCATCTACACCTATGTCGACGAGAGCGGTGTCCGTCACAACATGGACGGTTCGGAAGCCTGCTACATGGAGGCGACCGGCAGGAAGTCGGTCTACAGCAGACCGCGCTACGACGACTTCGTCATCATGGACCCTGCGGCATACGAGTGGGTCCCGGATGGTGCGCCGGGCGTCTTCACGAAATGGCTGGGCACGTTCACCGAGAGAAACACCCGCCTCGGCCTGATCCACATCGATGCGGGCGCGACCTTTTCTGCGGGCCAGCAGAGCTCCATCGAGCTGCTGTTCCTGAGCAAGGGAACGGTGTCGCTCGACGGCCGTGACTACGGCCCTAATACGGGCTTCGAGTTCCTCGCCAAGGAGGGGCCGATTCCGGTCACGGCAAAAGCGGCGAGCGAGCTTCTCTGCATCGTCCTGCCGCGATTCTGAAGCCTAGTCCCCGCCGGTTTCTTCGCGCGGCTTTGACTGACGATGCCATGCATGAGGGAGGAAGAAGATGAAGCGTATCACCTTCGGTTTTGCCCTGGCGGCAATGCTGGGCGCGTCCATGCCGGCCATGGATGCTTCGGCCCAGAATTTCCCCTCGCAGCCCATTAAAGTCGTCATCCCCAATCCGCCCGCGGGTCCTGGGGATGTCATCGCGCGCCACTTCGCCGACAGGGCTTCGAAAATTCTGGGCCAGCCCCTGGTCTTCGACTACAAGCCCGGCGCCTCGACAAGGGTCGGCACGGAGCTGGTGGCGAAGTCGAGACCGGATGGTTACACGATCATCGGCTTTCCCTCCTCGGGCCTCACGTCCACCCTGCTGTACAAGAACGTTCCCTACGACTTGAGAGAGGATTTCCGGCCGATCATCGGTCTCGGCTCGGTGCCCATGGCGCTTATCGTCCGGTCGGGCCTGAAGATGAAGAACCTGGACGATTTCGCCGCGGCGGCCCGAAAAGGCGGCCTTACTTACGGCTCGGGCGGCGTCGGCACGCTCGGTCACCTCTCCTCGGCCGCACTGTTGACCGAGCTCGGCGGCACGGCCACTCACGTCCCCTATCGCGGCAACAATCACGCCATGGTCGACATTATCGCCAACCATCTGGATTTCGGCTTTCTGTCGATCGCCGACGCCATGGCCGCCATCGGCGCGGATGTCACCGTGCTGGCGATCACCGCGGCGCGCCGCTCCAAGCTGCTCGAGAACGTGCCCACGGTGGCGTAGCTCGGGCGCCCTGATTTCGATCCAAAGCTCTGGTATGCGTTCCTGACGCCCAAGCAGACGCCGACGGATCGTGTCATGCGGCTCTATGCCGCGTTTTCCGAGGCGGCAAAGGATTCGTCGATGCAAGACCAGCTCGACAAACTCGGCTTCAGCATCGAAATCCGCGAGCCGGACGAGCTCAGCAAGATGATGGATGCAGAGACCGCGCGCTGGAAGCGGGTGATCGAGAGCAACAAGATCACCGTCGACAACTGACGAAAGGGAACCCCGTTTCCACGCTCGGCTGGCGGCGCGGTCGTCCTTTCTCCTCCTCGCTATTCCCATCGAGCCCTTATGAACGACGGCCGCACCTACTATCCGACATCCGTGCACGCCCCGCATGATTCCGGCGCGCCGTCTCACGCCCGCGACATGAGCGTCAAAGACCGGGTTGTGATCGTCTCCGGTGCAGGGCAGGGGATCGGCAGGGAACTGGCCCGGCAGTTTGCTGCAGCCGGCGCCAGAGTGGTCGTGGCCGATCTGAACGCCCAAACCGCGGAGCGGGTGCAGAACGAAATCGCGCAGGCCGGCGGTCAGGCGATGGCGGTCCGCGTCGATGTCGGTGACGAGAGCTCGCTAAATTCGATGGCCGCCGCCGTCCTGGCGAAGTACGGCCGTATCGAAGTGCTGATCAACAACGCGGCGATATTTGCGGCGCTGAAGAAGAGACCGTTCAGTGAGATCCCGGTCGAGGAGTGGAGCCGGGTTCTGCACGTCAACGTCACCGGCGCGTTCCTCAGTGTGCGCGCGGTGTTGCCGGCGATGCGCACGGCGAAATGGGGGCGCATCGTCAACATCTCGTCGGATTCCGTGCCCAAGGGTATTACGAACTACCTCCACTATGTGACCTCGAAATCGGCGCTGATCGGCATGACCAACGCCATGGCCCGCGAGCTGGGCCCGGAGGGCATCACGGTCAACTGCATCCGGCCCGGCGCGGTGGCGACCGAGGTCGAGCGGGAGGTCAATCCGACGATGGAGCGGCGCATCGCGCAGCTCGGCGAGCAATGCATCCCGCGGGGGATGGTGCCGCCGGATCTCGTCGGAATCGTCATGTTTCTGTCGACCCCAGCCGCGAGCTTCATCACCGGCCAGACCATCGCCTGCGATGGCGGGATGACGCACAGCAGCTAGGACGCCGAGTCGGGATTGCTCTTGCCCCGCAGCTGCCGGGGGCTTGAATTATCCGATTCGTCCACCATATCCCCGGGTTGGCTCTTTGACATGGTGTAGAGCGGGACGGCGCCCGGCGAAAGCGGGCTTTCGCGTGAAGCGCCGTTCAAGAATCGCGGAAAACTGCGGAAAATCGCCGCCGCGGAATCGTTAATGGTTATTTTTCAAGCCCTTGATCGGGCGAGCGGATTCCGGCCCGCTTGCCGTGGGACCCCGCTAAAATGTCTAATGATCTTCGTCTAGTGAGGCCGACTTTTTCGCGGCCGGGCATGGGGTTAGGCGGTGGATGAAAAGCCGGTCAGCCGCCACGGCATTTGAGCGAGGAAATACGGGCCTTAACTTGGAAAAACGAGGATTGGCGCGACCCCGGATGCCGTTTCGTGTCGCAAGAATGTCGCTGGCGAGCGTCCGCTGGCCCCGCCTCTGCGCAGGTTGTGCGCCGCTGTCGCGTTAGCGTCTGAGGATAGAGCCTAAGACCCCCCTGATGATCTGCCGGCCGATCTCGCGGCCGATGGTGCCGGCGATGTTGCGCGTCACCGAGGTCACCACCTGGTCGGTGAAGGTCTTGCCGGGCCTTGCGCCGCGCGCCCGCGTACCGGCTTGTGCTGGCTTGTTGCCGAAGATGCTGCCCAGCGTGTCGACCAGGCCGCCTTCAGGCTTCTTGCCCTCGCTGAGCTGCTCGTAGGCGGAATCGCGCTCGATCCGCTGCTCGTACTTGCCGGCCAGCGGGCTGCCGGCGATCCGCGTCTGGCGCGCCTGCGCGTCGAGCGGCCCGAGCCTGGAACGTGGAGGAGCGATCAGGGCGCGCTCGACCGGTGTCGGCACGCCCTTGTCGTCGAGCAGCGAGACCAAAGCCTCGCCCACGCCGAGCTCGGTGATCGCCTGGGCCGTGTCGAGGCCGGGGCTGGCGCGGAAGGTCTCGGCGGCGGCACGCACCGCCTTCTGGTCGCGCGGCGTGAAGGCGCGCAGCGCATGCTGCACGCGGTTGCCCAGCTGGCCGAGGACCCGGTCGGGGATGTCGGTCGGGCTTTGCGTGACGAAGTAGATGCCGACTCCTTTGGAGCGGATCAGGCGCACCACCTGCTCGACCTTGTCGACCAGGGCCGGCGGGGCGTCGCTGAATAGCAGGTGGGCCTCGTCGAAGAAGAAGACCAGCTTCGGCTTGGCCAGGTCGCCGACCTCCGGCAGGTTCTCGAACAGCTCGGCCAGCAGCCAGAGCAGGAAGGTGGCGTAGAGCCGCGGCTTCAGCATCAGCTGGTCGGCGGCCAGCACCGAGACCAGGCCGCGTCCGCGCCCGTCAACGCGCATCAGGTCGGCGATGTCGAGCATCGGCTCGCCGACGAAGCGGTCGCCGCCCTGGGCCTCGAGGGCGAGCACGGCGCGCTGGATGGCGCCGACGGTCGCCGGTGCGACATTGCCGTACTGCGTGGTCAGCTCGGCGGCGTTGTCGCCGAGATGCTGCAGCAGGGCCTTCAGATCCTTGAGGTCGATGAGCAGCAGCTGGCGGTCGTCGGCCAGCTTGAAGGCGAGCTGCAGCACCTGGCCCTGGATCTCGTTGAGCTGCAGCAATCTGCCCAGCAGCAGGGGCCCCATGTCGGAGACGGTGGCGCGCACCGGATGGCCCTGCTGGCCGGCGAGGTCCCAGAAGACCGTCGGCATGGCCTCAGGCAACAGACTGACCGCGAGCTGCTTGGCCCGCTCGGCGACGCGCGCATCGGTGCCGCCCGCCTCGGCGATGCCGGCGAGGTCGCCTTTGACGTCGGCGAGGAAGACCGGCACGCCCGCCTCGGCGAAGCCCTCGGCCAGCACGCGCAAGGTGACCGACTTGCCGGTGCCGGTGGCGCCGGCGATCAGGCCGTGACGGTTGGCGAGCGGCAGGCGCAGCTCGAGGGCTTTGCGCTTGCCACGTGCTGCCTTGGCGGTCTTGGCGACGAGGATGCGGTCAGACATGGCCATCCGCAAAAAACAAAACGCGCCCGGCGGGGCCCGGGCGCGTTCGTCGTGACGAGAGAAGAGCTACGCGGCTTGGCCGGCCTTCGGCTTCACCTTTACAAAGGCCACAGCGCAATGCTCGGCGCAATAGGGTTTGCCGACCAGCGCCTTCTCCTTGCAGAAGGTGAAATCAGCATCGCCGGGATGGCCGATCGGCCATTTGCAGATATTGTTTGAGACCTCGCCGGTCCAGCGCGCCGGCTGGGGTGCGGCGCGCGGTGTCGGGGCGTCGCCCGCCTGGCGCGGAGCGCGCGGGGCGCGCGGCTGGCCGGGGAGCTTGACCGTGGTGCGGAACACCGCCGGCCGCGGACCGGTCCGCTTGATGGGACTCGGCCGGGCGGCGAGATGGAGCCGGTGGGCCTTGCCGACGACGGCGTTCTTGGAGATGCCCAGGCGCTTGCCGATCTCGGACGTCGTCAGGCCTTCGCCCCATAGCCGGGTCAGCTCGGAAATCTGTTCGGGACTCCAGTCCATACCTCGCTCCCTGAGTGATTATCAACAGCTTGTGGATAACTATCCCTGACCCACAATCTATAGTGTGGGGGCCCTAGGGCTTGAGTCAAGGGCGAAGCGCGGACGTCCACCGCCGGTTCGCCCACAGCCTGTTGAAAAGACTCGGCAAAATGATTCGGCGCGGGCCCCGCTTCGGCGATTGCCCGCCCTCCGCCAATGGGTTATCCCGTGCGCCTCGCCTCACTTCGAGCTCGACGGACCCTCTGGATGATCCACGCGTATGTGCCACGCAACGGGTCGGTGGAGCGTGTCGAACTCGCCGCCGGCGAGCCGGTGCCCGAGAGCACCATGTGGGCCGACGTCTTCGAGCCCAGCCCCGAGGAGCGTCAGCGCCTCGAGGCGGCGCTGGGCGTGCAGCTGCCGACGCGCGAGGAGATGCAGGAGATCGAGCCCTCCAGCCGGCTCTACAGCGAGGGCGAGGTCCACTACCTGACCTCGACCATCCTCGCCCACACCGACACGCCCTTTCCCATGGCCGAGCCGATCACCTTCGTGCTCAACCGCCGCGGCCTGCTGCTCACGCTGCGTTATCACGAGCCGCGCCCGATCCGCACCTACAGCCAGCGCCTGATGCGCAACCCCGGCAGCTGCAATTCTGGCCAGGAGGTATTCATCGGACTGCTCGAGGCGATCGTCGACCGCCTCGCCGACGTCCTGGAGAAGGTGGCGCTCGATCTCGACGCACAGGCGCGAATCATCTTCAAGGCCGACACCGCACCGGGTAAGCGCGACATGCAGGCGGTGATCGGGGCGCTGGGCCGCGACGAGGATCTCGCCACCAGTGCCAGGGAATCGCTGCTCGGCCTCAACCGCGTGGTGCGCTTCTTCACCACCATCCTCGAATCGCTGCCGCCCGAGATGCAGTCGCGCAAGGAGGTGAAGGACCAGAGAACGCGCATCAAGACGCTTGTCCGCGACATGACCTCGATCGGCGAGCACGCCGCCTTCGAGCTGCAGAAGGTGAGCTTCCTGCTCGACGCCACGCTGGGCACGATCAACATCGAGCAGAACCGCATCATCAAGCTGTTTTCGGTGGCCGCCGTGGTCTTCCTGCCCCCCACCCTGGTGGCCAGCATCTACGGCATGAACTTCCGGCACATGCCGGAGCTCGAATGGGCCTTCGGTTACCCGCTGGCTATCGTGTTCATGATTCTCTCCGCCGTTCTCCCTTATGTCTATTTCAAACGCAAAGGTTGGTTCTGATGACAATCGGCTTCCGCATCCTCAAGCGCCGGCGCAAGGTCGGCCACGCCCTGGTCTCCCAGACCAAGGGCCTGCCCGTGGCCAATATCAGCGATTCGATGTCGCGCATGTTCGCCGGCGGCCCGCTGCTCCGCCCCCTGCATTCGGGCGGACACATGGCCGGCCCGGCCTTCACCGTGCGCACCCGCCCCGGCGACAATTTGATGGTCCACAAGGCCTTCGACATCGCCGAGCCCGGCGACGTAGTAGTGGTCGACGCCGGCGGCGATCTCACCAATTCTTTGGTCGGCGAGCTGATGCTCAGCCATGCGAAGAAGCGCGGCCTGGCCGGGGTGGTGATCAACGGCGCCGTACGCGACTACGGCTGGATCAGGAGCCACGACTATCCGGTCTTCGCCGCCGGCGTGAGCCATCGCGGCCCCTACAAGGACGGCCCGGGTGAGATCAACACCAGGTTGGCCATCGGCGGCATGGTCATCGAGCCGGGCGACCTGATCGTCGGCGACGATGACGGGTTCCTCTGCCTGCCTTACGACGAGGCGGAAGGCATCCTCGCCGCGGCGTGGAAGAAGAACGAGGCCGAGGAGAAGCAGATGGCCGCCATCCAGGCGG
>VGEI01000178.1 GCA_016869415.1 Alphaproteobacteria bacterium | reverse complement strand
TGGAGGGTTGAGCTGACCAGGATATTTACACCGCAAGTGCGAAGCGCAACTGCAAAAAAATTACCAAACACTTAAATTTGCAAATGTATTTCAGAAGTCTTGGCAGTTTTGTAAATTTGTAAATTATGCCTTTCGGGGTTTTGTGCGGCTCGCCACCTTGGCCAAGGGGTGACTCTCCTGCACCAGGCGCTGTAGCCGGCTGCGGGCGACATGGGTGTAGATCTGGGTGGTGGCGATGTCTGCGTGGCCGAGCATCTGCTGGACGCTGCGGAGATCGGCGCCGCGATCAACGAGATGGCTGGCGAAGGCGTGGCGCAGCACGTGGGGCGAGAGGCGCTTCGGGTCGATTTCGGCGGCCGGGGCCAGGGCCTTGAGCAGCTGTGCGATACGCGCCGGGGTCACGTGGCCGGAGCGGCCGCGCGAGGGAAAGAGAAACTTCGAGGTATCTCCTTCGGGCAGAAGCTTCTTGCGAATCGCCTGCCAGGCATTCAGCGCCTCGCGCGCCGCCAGGCTGAGCGGCACCAGCCGCTCCTTGTTGCCCTTGCCTCGGACCGTGAGGAAACGGCCGTCGCGCGCCACGGCTGAGAGCGGCAAAGCGGCGAGTTCCGAGACGCGCAGCCCGGCGGCGTAGAGCACCTCCAACATTACCTCCAGGCGCTCACGATCCGGCGTAGGCAGGGTGGCAGCTGAGTCGATCAGCCGCTTCACCTCGTCCTCGCTCAAGCTCTTGGGTAGCGGGCGGCCGAGGCGTGGAGCGTCGATACGTGACATCGGGTCGTCGTCGCGGACTCCCTCGGACACGAGGAAGCGATGAAACTGGCGCAGCGCCGAGAGGCGGCGCGCCGCGGTGCGCGGACTCAAGCCCCGCTCGACGAGCTTCGCCAGGTAGGCGCGCACGCTCGCCTCGTCGGCGTCGTGCACGCTCCGGCTCCGGCGGCTCACGAAGGCTCCGAAATCGGCGAGGTCGCGCGAGTAGGCACGCAAGGTATGTGCCGACGCGTTGCGCTCGGCGGCCAGCATTTCGAAGAAAGCCTCGGCGTGGCGGTACGCCGCGGGGATGCCGTGCGGCTTGGCGCCGCCCGCTGCCATCACAAGCCGGCGGCGATCGCCGCTTCGAGGGCGAGCGCCCGTGCGTCGGCATCCAGCCCGGCGGCGCGCAGCGCGTCGAGGGCCAGGGCCGCCGTATGCGGGGCGGAGCCGGCGGCCCCCTCGGTGCCCAGCATGTTGAGGGTGAAGAGCGCCGTCTCCGCTACCCGGCCGGATTCGAGGGCGGCTCCGACGCCGATCCACAGTCCCGGATGGGGCATCGGCGTATTTTCGCGCGCCAGTGTGGAGGGAAGCAGGGAGGCGATCATCGCTGCATCGGGCCGCTCGCCCGAGGAGACGATCAGCGTGGCAAGCAGCGCGGCACGCCCGCGCAAAGCCGCGGCGTCGACCTTCTCCTGGGCTTGGCGCCAGGCGGCAAAACGCGTGGTCAGCGGTGTTTTGTCGGACTTGCGCTCCTCCACGTCGGCCAGCCAGAGCAGTGGCCAGACCAGGGCTTCGATTGCTGTCGCCGTCGGGTTTCCGGCCATTACCTCGGCCCGGATCAGCGTGTTCCAGCGTCGCGCCTCCTCGAGCTTGCCGGCAAAGAGCAGGGCGCGCACGGCGTCGCCGGCGAAGAAGGCAAGCTCGGACGAGGGCGGCATCTCGAGCAGAAGGGGCAGCAAGACCCGCACGGCCGTGGCATAGCCACCGCGTTCGCGTGCCAGCTTCCAGCTGCGCTGCAGCGCTTCGGCACGGCCGACGCCGACGGCCTGCGCCTTGGCGCCGCGATACATCACGGCACGGCCGCGCGGACCGCGATCACCCTGGGCGAAGCTCAAGGCATTGCTCAGCTGCTCGGGCGTAAAGGCGACCGAGTCGTAGAGCTGCGCTAGTCCTTCCGCGGATAGCGAGCCGAAGGCCTCTGCCCGCTCGGCGGCGATCAGGCGCGGCTCGGCCGCCGCATTGGGCGTCGTGGCAATCATGCGCAGCAGCAGCGGATCGCTCGTGGTAGCCAGCTCGGGCGGTACGTTCTGGCGGGCAGCGCGCAGCATGGCGAGATGCAGCGGTGTTGCCTCCGGTATCGCCCCGGCAGCCGATCGGGTATCGCCGGCGAGCGCGGCGAGCAATCGGGCAAAGGCAGGATCATCTGGCACGTTCTGCTCGCGCAGCATGGCGAGGCCGAGCTGGGCGCGGCCGTGCTCATTGGCCAGTGCTTGGCAGAAGATCAGCGCCTTCTGCCAATAGGCGTCGTTCAGCCGGTCGATGCGGCTGCGGACCAGCGTGCAGACGCCCGCGTTGTCGTAAGCCGCCAGCGCCGTATCGAGCATAACGCGCGCCAGGTCGTCGTCCTCGAGCCGCGACGGCACCAGGCGCGCCAGGTTGGCCGCCGCTTCGGAATCGCCGAGCGCCAACAGCGTCGCGGCGCGCACGCCGACCCAGCTGCGCGGCTTGGGTGGGTTTTCCGGCGGCGGATTGGCGGCGGGCACCTCGGCTGGAGGCCTGCCCGTGACGCTGAGCAGGCGCTTGGCCAGGTCGCGGGAGGGCATCGAGCCGTTGCCACGCGGCAGCAACGCGATCAACTGCTCAACGACGTCGCGGCGCGAGCTGTCCCAGACCGGACCGTGCGGCAAGCCAGCCTGCGCGGCCTCGAAGAGTCCGACCGAATCCACGGCGATGGGAGGCGGGCGGCTGACCTCGATCAGCGGCGCCGTCGGCGTATCGGCGGGCCGAGCGGGCTCGGCGGCGGGCGGCGGAGTGGCCGGCGTCTCCTCGATGATGCGTGGCGGCGTCAGGCGAAGCGGCGGCCCGGGCTGGCCCCAGGCCGGTGTCCCAGCCAGAAGCAGACCGGCCGCCAGCAGGTAGGCGCTAGCGCGCGAAGCGGTCATTGGGGATGACCTTCTCGATCCGGGCGGCAGGCGGCGGGATGTTCCAGGTGGCGAGGAACACGCCAAGTCCTCCGATGATGACAACAAGGAGTACCAGGACAAGGACGGTCAGGGGACGCTTGAGCGCGTTCATGGTTGGGGGCGAAGGGTTGGGCAACGGAAGGCGGAGGAACAAACAGAATTGCTGGACACCCCGAGATGAACCGGGCGAATCCGGCAGGTTTCTTCTAAGTAACGGATTCTGTTAAGCTATGAGTATGGTAATTCCACGGCAAGAGCGGCGGCAGTCTATCGGGTCGCATCGCCGCGATCAATTCACCCCGGCGGCTCTGCGGGTCTCCGCGCCTCGGGCCTTCGGCTCATGAGCAACCCAGAGGCCATGGCCCCGCTGCCGCCGGCGGCGGGTGACGCCCCGCATCCGGGCGCGCCGTTCCGCACCGTCGTACTCGTCGGGCTGATGGGGGCCGGTAAGAGCTCGATCGGCCGGCGCTTGGCGCAGCGCTACGGCCTGCCCTTCGTCGATGCCGACAAGGAGATCGAGGCAGCCGCCGGCTGTACCATCGAGGAGATCTTCGACCGGCTGGGCGAGCAGGCGTTCCGCGACGGCGAACGCCGGGTGATTCTGCGCCTGCTTGATGACCCGCCGCATGTCCTGGCCACGGGCGGCGGCGCTTTCATCGACCCGCAGATCCGCGAGCGCATCAAGCAGGGTTGTATCTCGGTCTGGCTGCACGCCGACCTCGACCTGCTGGTGCGCCGCGTGAGCCGGCGCAGCAACCGCCCCCTGCTGAAACGTGGCAGCCCGCGCGAGGTGCTCGAGGCGCTGATCGAACGCCGCTATCCGATCTACGCCGAGGCGGATATTCGCGTCGACAGCGCCGACGGTCCGCCCGAGCAGACCGTGCAGCGCGTCGTCGATGCGCTGCAGCGCTTCGGCGCAAGCAAACTGAGCAGCGCAGGGGCTTCGCCGTGAGCCCCACACCCGAGAAGATCCGCGTCGAGCTGGGTGAGCGTGCCTATGACGTGCTGGTAGGCAGCGGGTTGTTCGAGCGGGCGGGTGAGTTCGTCGCCCCGCTGCTCACGCGCAAGCGCATCTTCGTGCTGACCGACTGCACCGTCGCCGAGGCGCATGGCGGCCGGCTGGAGCGCGGCCTGGCAGCGGCCGGGATCGCTGCGCCGCTGATGGTCCTGCCGCCGGGCGAGGGGACGAAGAACTGGGCACAGCTCGGCCAGGTGCTGGACGACTTGCTCGACCGGCGGCCGGAACGCGGCGACCTGCTGTTGGCGCTCGGCGGCGGTGTCATCGGCGATCTGGCCGGCGTGGCGGCCAGCTTGCTGCTGCGCGGCGTCGATTTCGTCCAGGCGCCGACGACGCTGCTCGCCCAGGTGGACAGCTCCGTCGGCGGCAAGACCGGCGTCAATACGCGGCACGGCAAGAACCTGGTCGGCGCCTTCCACCAGCCACGGCTGGTGCTGGCCGATCTCGACGCGCTGGCCACCCTGCCGCGGCGCGAGCTGCTGGCCGGCTATGCCGAGACGGTCAAGTACGGGCTGATCGAGGATCCCGACTTCTTCGCCTGGTGCGAGGCCAACGGCGCGGCGCTCATTGCCGGCGACCTTGCCGCACGCCAGCACGCCGTAGCCTATGCCGTACGCGCCAAGGCGCGCACGGTGGCGGCCGATGAGCGCGAAAGCGGAGCGCGCGGCCTGCTCAATCTCGGCCACACCTTCGGCCACGCGCTTGAGGCGGCGGTCGGCTACTCCGACACGCTGCTGCACGGCGAGGCCGTCGCCATCGGCATGGTGCTTGCCTTCGAGCTCTCCGCCCGCCTTGGCCTGTGCCCGCAGGGGGACGCGGCGCGGGTACGCCGTCACCTCGCCGCCGTCGGGCTGCCCGTCGACCCGCCTTCCCGTCTGGGCAACAGCGGCGCGCAGCTGGTCGCGCTGATGGGCCAGGACAAAAAGGTCCATGACGGCCGCATCACCTTCGTGCTGGCGCGCGGCATCGGCCGCGCCTTTCTGGCCCGCGATGTCGATACCGGCGTGGTTCGCGACGTGCTCGACCGCGCCCTCGCGGCCTGAGGCTCGGCCATGGATCCGCAGTTCGACATCACCCTGCCGCTTTGGCTGGCCGCCGCGATCATCCTGCTCCTGCTGGCGGTCTCGGCACTGCTCTCGATCGCCGAGACGGCGCTGACCAGCGCTTCGCGCCCGCGCCTCTACGCGCTCGAGCGCAAGGGCAATCCCCGGGCGAGGCGGGTCAACCGCCTGCGCGAGAAGCAGGCGCAGGTGCTGTCGTCGATCTTGTTGGGCAACAATCTGGTCAACATCGTCGCCTCGGCCTTCGCCACCGGCGTGCTGATCGACCTGTTCGGCCACGCCGGTGTTGCTTACGCCGCGCTGTTCATGACCGTGCTGGTCGTGGTGTTCGGCGAGGTCTTGCCCAAGACCATCGCGCTCAACCGGCCGGTCCGCACCATCCTGGCTTTCGTGTCGTTCGTCGAATGGACCTTCCGGCTGCTCTCGCCGGTGAGCCGGATGATGCAATGGGTGGTGGGCCACGTGCTGCGCACATTCGGGGCAGGATTCGGGGCGCGCAGCGCCCAAGGAGCCGAGGAGGAGTTGCGCGGCGCCATCGAGCTGCACGGCGTGGACGCCAAGAAAGAGCGTGCCATGCTGCGCTCGATCCTCGACCTCGCCGAAGTCGAGGTCGGGCAGATCATGATCCATCGGCGACAGATCGCGTCGATCGACGCCGACCAGAAGCCGTCGGCGATCCTCGAGCAGGCGCTGGCTAGCCCGCACACGCGGGTCCCACTCTGGCGTGGTCATCCCGACAACGTTATCGGCGTGCTGCACGCCAAGGCACTGCTTCAGGCGCTGCGCCAGCACCGCGGCAACCCCGATGCGATCAACATCTTCGAGGTGGCACGGCGCCCCTGGTTCATCCCCGAATCGACCAACCTGCTGGACCAGCTCGAGGCCTTCCGCCGGCGTCATGAGCATTTCGCCCTGGTGGTCGACGAGTACGGTGCGCTGCTGGGGGTGGTGACGCTCGAGGACATCATCGAGGAGATCGTCGGCGACATCGCCGAGCGCTACGAGTACCGGATGCCTGGCGTGCGCCCGCAGCCCGACGGTAGTTTCGTTGTCGACGGCCACGTGACCATCCGCGAGCTCAACCGAGAGTTCGACTGGCGCCTGCCAGACGAGCCCGCCTCGACCATCGCCGGCTTGGTGCTGCATGAGGCGCGGCGTATCCCCGAGGTCGGGCAGATCTTCAATTTCTACGGCTTCCGCTTCGAGATCTTGCGGCGGCGGCGGCACCAGATCCAGGCTCTGCGCCTGATCCCGCCGCCGCGCGGCGAGGTTGAGGGCGGTGCAGCACGGCAGGCCGATGCCGCATCCTGACAGCGCGATCTCCCTACTTCCCGCCGCTGGGGTGCGATATCATCTAGGTGAAGGCACGGCAGATCCGGCCTTCGGCCGGACCCTCAACCAGGGAGGCGCGCATGAAGAAGCGAATCATCCCCGACGTCATCGGCAAGCAGGAGCTCGTCCTGGTCAGCGGCGAGACCACGGTGCGCGACGCGGCGAAGCTGATGGCCTCGCGCCGCATCGGGGCCGTGATGATCGGCGAGGGCCAGACGCTGCTCGGGATTTTCACTGAGCGCGATCTCATGACCAAAGTCGTGGCTGTGGGCCGCGATCCCGACAAGGTGCGGCTGAGCGAAGTGATGACCGGCAGGCCGGACACCATCAAGCCCGAAGAGACGGCGGGCGACGCGCTGCAGCGTATGCAGCGGGGCGGTTACCGGCACCTGCCGGTGGTGGAGAACGGCCGCCTCGTCGGCATGGTCTCGGTGCGCGACATCTACGCCGCGCTCCTTGGCGAGGTCGAGGACGAGCTGCATGACCGCGAGGCCTTCATCCAGGGGTCGGCGGGTTACGGCCTGAACTGAACCCGCTGGTTCCGGCGGCGTGCGGGCGGCGCTACAGTGGCGCTCGGTTCAACCACGTATCGAGCCTTGCCATGCCGCTGCCGCCGCCCGTTGCCCGCGAGCCCCTGCACAAGCGCCGTGTCGAATGCCGCGGTTACCGCCGCGCCGACGGGCTCTACGACATCGAGGGGCATATCGTCGACACCAAGGCCTACAGCTTCGCCAACGAGTTCCGCGGCGAGATCGTGGCCGGGGAGGCGCTGCACGAGATGTGGCTCCGCCTGACCATCGATGACCAGATGCTGGTCCATGACGTCGAGGTGGTGACTGACCATGCGCCCTACCGCGCCTGCCCGGAGATCGCGCCTAATTTCAAGCGGCTCAAGGGCATGCGCATCGCTCCCGGCTGGAACCAGGCGGTG
>VGEI01000177.1 GCA_016869415.1 Alphaproteobacteria bacterium | reverse complement strand
GAGCATGGCCTCGGGCTCCACCTCGTCGCGAATGGTGCGCGTGATATAGCCGACCAGCCGCTCGCGGTTCTCCGCCTTGGCCAGCGCCGCCTCCCGCGTGTGCATTTCGCTGACATCGCGCCACACGCCGCGGGCCCCACCGGTCACTCCGTCGCCGCGCAGCGGCACGGCGGAGATGGCGACGCAGGCCGGCGTTCCGTCGGCACGGCGCAGCCAGAGCTCGACCTGGTCGACCGGCCGCTTTGTGGAGAAGGGTGACGGACCATCGCCCATCGGCACGGTTTCGTCGATCAGTGAAGAAGCGGGCCGGCCAAGCAGGTCCGTCGCCTTCCAACCCAGCGCGCCGCGTGGCGAGACAAAGGTGAAGTTGCCGGCGGCATCGGTCTCCCAGGCGAAGTCGCTGGAGATCTCGACGAGGTCTTTGAAGCGCAGCCGCGAATCGGCCAGCGCCTGCCGCAAATTGGCAGCCAGCGAGACATCGCGGCCGAGGAGCACGACCTCGCCGCCGGGAAGCGCCACCAGCGAGAAATCGAACGTCACGGGCGTCGGCTCGGCGGGGACGACGATCGTGTCGGTCCGCGCCTGGACGTCGGCGGCCGCGGCAGCAATCAACGTGGCAAAACCGCCCGCGCCGGCCCGGGAGCGGAGCTCGTCGAGCAAGGCGGCGGCGGCAGCGTTGGCTTCGATCACGGAGCCGTCCGCCGCAAGCCGCGCGGCCGGTCCGGGCCAAGCGGTCACCAGCACGTCGAGCACCTTGCTCTCTGGTGAATTCGGGCTGCCGGCGGCACGTTTCCCCGGGCGGTCCATGGCGGCTTTGGGCACGAGTTTCGATCTCCAGGGGCGCAGAATCGCGCCCGAAGATAAACAAGCCCTTAAGACCTGTGAAGCCGCCGACGGCAGAGCGCTGCGCAACAGGAGCCGGCGTTGACAGGGGCAGGATTCTCACCCATGTTCGCCCGGTTTTCCGAGGGACAGCCGGAATAAGGAACGATGACGAGAAACGAGCTTGCAGCGACCATCGACAAGGCTTGGGATGCCCGCGATGGAGTGAATTCCTCGACCAAGGGCGCCGTCCGCGACGCCGTCGAGACGGCTCTCGACGGCCTCGATGCCGGCACGCTGCGCGTGGCCGAAAAGACCGGCAGCGGGTGGCAGGTCAACCAGTGGCTCAAGAAGGCGGTGCTGCTCTCCTTCCGTCTCTACGATTCGGTGCCGATGCCCGGCGGACCGACGGACCCCATGCGCGGGCCCTCCCCCTGGTACGACAAGGTCGCCTCGAAATTCGCCGGCTGGGACGAGAAGCGCTTCAAGGCCGCCGGCTTCCGCGCCGTGCCCAACTGTGTGGTGCGTCGCTCGGCCTACATCGCCTCCGGTGTCGTGCTGATGCCGAGCTTCGTCAATGTCGGCGCCTATGTCGATTCGGGCACGATGGTCGATACCTGGGCGACGGTCGGCTCCTGCGCGCAGATCGGCAAGAACTGCCATATCTCCGGCGGCGCCGGGATCGGTGGCGTGCTCGAGCCGCTGCAGGCCGGTCCGGTGATCATCGAGGACAACTGCTTCGTCGGTGCGCGCAGCGAGGTCGTCGAAGGCGTGGTGGTCGAGACCGGCGCCGTGATCTCCATGGGCGTGTTCATCGGCGCCTCGACCAAGATCGTCGATCGCAACACCGGCGAGGTGCATGTCGGCCGCGTACCGGCCTTCTCGGTGGTCGTGCCGGGCAACCTGCCGGGCAAGCCGCTGCCCGACGGCAGCCCGGGCCCCTCCACCTACTGCGCGGTGATCCTCAAGCGCGTCGATGCCGGCACGCGCGCCAAGACGTCGATCAACGAGCTTCTGCGGGGCTGACAAGGCGATGGCCGCCGCCCTGACACACGAAGGGGGCTGCCGCTGCGGTGCCATCCGCTTCCGCGTGGAGGGCGAACCGCGCTGGGTGGCGCATTGTCACTGCGCCGATTGCCGGCGGGCCACCTCGGCAGCACTGGCGACCTATGCCGGTTTCCCGCGCGAGCGCTTCACCATCACCCGGGGCGAGCCGCGCCGCTACGGCTCGTCACCGGGCGTCAGTCGGAGCTTCTGCGCCATCTGCGGCACGCCGCTTACCTACGAGGGCGCGCGCTGGGCGGACGAAGTCCATGTTTTCGTCTGTGCCTTCGACGCGCCGGAGACGTTCCGACCCACCGCCCATGTCTACACCGAGGGGCAGATGCCCTGGCTGCATCTGAACGACGGCCTGCGGCGCTTTGCCAAGACTTCGGCCGAGGGAAAACCTCTATCGTGACCACCATCGATCCCGTCGCCCTGACCCAGGCGCTGATCCGCCGGCCCAGCGTCACGCCGAAGGACGGGGGCGCGCTGGGCGTGCTCGAAGACGTGCTCAGGCCGCTCGGCTTCACCTGTCACCGGCTGCCGTTTTCCGAGCCGGGTACGCCCGATATCGACAATCTCTACGCCCGCTGGGGCACCGGGAGCCCCCATTTCTGCTTCGCCGGGCACATGGATGTCGTGCCGGTCGGCGACCTCAAGGGTTGGACGGTCGACCCCTTCGGTGGCGAGATCGTCGACGGCCATGTCTACGGCCGGGGCGCCGCCGACATGAAGGGCGCGGTCGCCGCCTTCACCGCTGCGGCGGCCGACTTCCTCAAGAAGCGGGGGCCGGGCTTCAAGGGCTCGATCAGCCTGCTGATCACCGGCGACGAGGAAGGCCCGGCGGTCAACGGCACGGCCAAGATGCTGAAATGGGTCAAAGCGCGCGGCGAAACCTTCGACGCCTGCGTCGTCGGCGAGCCGAGCAACGAGACCGCCATGGGTGACATGATCAAGATCGGCCGCCGCGGCAGCGTGAACTACGCGCTCACCGTCACCGGCACGCAAGGGCATGTCGCGTACCCGCATCTGGCCGACAACCCGAACCACCGCCTGGTGAAGATGCTCGCCGCCCTGACCGAGCCTGAGCTCGACAAAGGCAACGACTGGTTCCAGGCTTCGAGCCTGCAGGTCACCTCGATCGATGTCGGCAACCCGGCACACAACGTCATCCCGGCCGTGGCCCGGGCCAGCATCAACATCCGCTTCAACGACCAGCACCGCTCCGAGACCCTGACCCAATGGCTACGCCAGCGCCTCGACAGCGTCGGCGGTCGCTACGACCTGCAGGTCTCCGTGTCGGGCGAGTCCTTCCTCACCAAGCCGGGCGGCCTCAGCGACCTTGTTTCGACCGCAGCCGCCAGCGTGACTGGCCGCAATGCCCGGCTCAGCACGACCGGTGGCACGTCGGATGCGCGCTTCATCTGCAACTACGCGCCGGTGGTCGAATTCGGCCTGATCAGCCGCACCATGCACAAGGTCGACGAGCGCGCCGCCGTAGCCGATATCCGCAGCCTGACCGCGATCTACGGCGGCATTCTCGACCGTTTCTTCGCATGATCGATCTGGCGGCCGCCTACCGCGGCATAGCCGGCGCCCTGCGGCTGGCGCGGCTCGATCCCAGCGCCATCCGCGATTTCGACGGCTCGATCGAAGGCTTCTGGAAATCGTTCCAGGCGGCGATTGTCGCTGCTCCGCTCTTCGCCTTGCTCATCCTGCTGCGGACGACCGAGCATCCACTGTCATCAGACCCCTTGCGGGCCCTGTTCATCGAGGCCATCGGCTACGTCATCGGCTGGACGGCCTTTCCGCTGGCCGCCTGGTATCTGGCCAACGCGCTGGGCAAGAGCCAGCGCTACCTGACCTATATCGTGGCCTACAACTGGGCCAACGTGCTTCAGGTCACCGCCTTCGTGCCGGTGGCGGCGCTGTCGGCCTTAGGAGTGGCCCCGCAAAGTGTCATCGTCTTCGCCGCACTGCTGCTTACCGGTTCGATCGTCTACTACCAGTTCTTCATCGTGCGTTCGGCCCTCGACATCGAGCCGCTGCCGGCGCTCGGCTTTGTCGTCGTCGACCTGATGCTCGGCCTCGCCATCGACGCCTTCGAGACGGCATTGCACGGCGGCGGCATCATCGGTCCCCTGCTCAATAAGATACTTGCATAAGGCAAAGGCCGGCCGCGGGCGCGGTCGGACCTCCCTTGCTGCGATCGCGGGCCTCCAACGCCGCGGCGACGTCGCCGGCACTCCATTTGGCCTCGCCGACCAGCTTGAGCGTGCCGACCATGTTGCGCACCTGGTGATGCAGGAAGGAACGCGCCAGAGCGGTGATCCGGATCTCGTCGCCGTCGCGCGTCACGTCCAGCCGGTCGAGCGTCTTCACCGGCGACTTCGCCTGGCAGAGGCTGGCGCGGAAGGTGGTGAAGTCGTGCCGCCCGACCAGGCACTGCGCCGCCACATGCATGGCGGGTGCGTCGAGCGGCCTGGCCACATGCCAGACATGATCGCGCTCCAGCGCCGGCGGCGCCCGGCGGTTGAGGATGCGATAGAGATAGCGGCGCGAGCGTGCCGACAGGCGGGCGTTGAAATCAGCCGCCACAAGTGCTGCCTCCAGCACGCTCACCGGGTGCGGGCGCAGATGGAAATTGAGCGCCTCACGCACCCGTTCCGCCGGCCATGCCTTCGTCAGATCGACATGCACCACCTGGCCGGCGGCGTGAACGCCGGCATCGGTGCGCCCCGCCGCAATCGTCCTGGGACTCTCGCCGCAAAACCGACCGATCGCCTCCTCCAGCACACCCTGGACCGACAGGCCGCTCTCCTGGATCTGCCAGCCGACGAACGGCGTGCCGTCATACTCGAGAGTGAGGCGATAGCGCGGCATCAGCCTAGTGTCGTGCCCGGTAGCAGGGCGAAGCCGCGCAGGAATTCGCCGGCCGGCAACGGCCCCTTGCCTGGACGCTGTAGGCGTGCGAGTTGCAGCGCCCCAGTTCCGCAGGCCACCGTCGCCTGCCCGTCGATCACCACACCGGGCTCGGCGGCTGCGTCGGTGCCGACCTCCTGCGCCGCCAGCACCTTGATGCGCTCACCTCGACAGTCGAACCAGGCGCCCGGCCAGGGATCGAAGGCCCGCACCTGGCGCGCCAGCGCCGCCGCCGGCTTCGTCCAGTCGAGGCGGCCCTCGTCCTTCGTCAGCTTGGCGGCGTAGGTGACGCCGTCCGCCGGCTGCGGCATGGGCTTGAGAGTCTCAAGCCGGGCCAACGTCTCAACAATCGCCTGCGCACCGATCTCCGCCAGCCGGTCGTGCAGGGTCTGGCCTGTGTCGCTTGCCTCGATCGCCGTCGCCTCCTTCGCCAGCATGGCGCCGGTGTCGAGCCCTTCGTCCATCTGCATGATGGTGATGCCGGTCTCCGCGTCGCCGGCGAGCATGGCGCGCTGGATGGGCGCAGCACCCCGCCAACGGGGCAGCAGCGAGGCGTGGATGTTGAGGCAGCCGCGTTTCGGCGCCGCGAGGACCGCTTTGGGCAGGATCAGGCCGTAGGCCGCGACGACGGCGACATCGAGATCGAGCGCCGCGAAGCTGCGCTGTGCCTCTTCCTGCTTCAAGGAAGCCGGCGTGCGAACCGGAATGTCATGTGCCGCGGCGAACTCATGCACCGGCGAGCGCTGCTCGCGCTGGCCGCGTCCGGCAGGACGCGGCGGCTGGGTGTAGACGGCGGCAACGTCGTGGCCGGCGGCGAGCAGGGCGCGAAGCGCGGGCACCGCGAAGTCCGGGGTCCCCATGTAAGCCAGCCGCATGAGCGGATCAGGCCGGAACCGGCTGCTTGAGCTTCCTGGCCTTCTGCAGCTTGCGCAGGATCATGTTCCGCCGCAGCGCCGAGATGTGATCGACGAACAGTACGCCTTCGAGGTGATCCATCTCGTGCTGGATACACACGGCCATGACGCCCGTGGCGTGCAGCTCCCGTTTGGTACCGGTCTCGTCGAGATAGCGCAGCTTGATCTCGGCCGGCCGCACCACCTCGGCGTACTGCTCGGGCAGCGACAGGCAGCCCTCTTCCCACGGCTTCAGCTCGTCCGAGGCCCAGACGATCTCCGGGTTGACGATCTTCATCGGGTTCGGCGGCTGGCCCTCGCGCGGCAGGCCCTCCTTGGGCACGTCGATGACCAGCAGGCGCAGGGCCTCGCCGACTTGCGGCCCGGCGAGGCCGATGCCCGGTGCTGCGTGCATGGTCTCGACCATGTCGTCGAGCAGCTGTTTGATGCGCGCGTCGACCTGCTTGACCGGCTTGGCCTTGACCTTGAGCCGTGGGTCCGGCGCTTCGATGATGTTGAGGATCGCCATGCCCGGTAGATATGAGGTTGGCGGGTCTCGGTCAAGCCGCATTGCGGGGCCGAAAAGCGGCTGATATCGTCGGCAAAACAATATCTTGCAGAAAAAGGAGAGCGCCCATGACCCCCGCGCAACGCTTGCGCGAGCTGTTCGCCCGCAAGGAGTTCCTGCCGATGCCCGGCTGCTTCGACGGGCTCTCGGCCAAGCTCATTGCCGCCGCCGGGTACAAGGTCGGCTTCATGAGCGGCTTCGCCGTTTCGGGGGCACGGCTCGGCCTGCCCGACACCGGGCTGATCAGCGTCAGCGAAATGCTCGACACGCTGCGCAGCTGCGTTAACGCCGCCGGCGACATGCCGATCATCGGCGACGGCGACACCGGCTACGGTAACGCGCTCAACGTGCAGCGCACGGTCGCCGACTATGCCCGCGCCGGTGCTGCTGCGGTGATGATTGAGGACCAAGTCAGCCCGAAGAAATGCGGCCACACCAAGGGCAAGGCGGTGATCGGCCGCGAGGAGGCGCGGATGAAGATCCGTGCCGCGGTCGAGGCCCGCCAGGATCTTCAAAAGAAGGGGCATGACATCCTCATCCTCGCCCGCACCGATGCCCGCGCGCCCCACGGCTTCGACGAGGCGCTGGAGCGCTGCCGCATCTTCGAGGCCGAGGGAGCGGACATCACTTTCCTCGAAGCGCCGGAGAGCGAGGACGAGATGCGCCGCTACTGCGCGGCGATGACCAAGCCCTGCATGGCCAACATGGTGCATGGCGGCAAGACGCCGATCCTGCCCGGCGAGCGGCTCGGCAAGCTCGGCTACGCCCTCGCCGTCTATCCCATCGTCACCCTGTCGGCGGCGATCACCGCCATGCGGGCGGCGCTGGAGGCGCTCAAGCCCGGCTCCAACGTCGGCCTGCCGCCCATGGTCGGCTTCCCCGAACTGCAGCAGATCGTCGGCTTCCCGGCCTACTGGGAGCGTGAGGAGCGCTACAAGGCGGCGGAGTAGCAATCTTCACCATGAGAAAGATCGGGCCGGCGCCCAAAGACGCCGGCAAACGACCATACGGGGAATGAAAGACGTTACG
>VGEI01000176.1 GCA_016869415.1 Alphaproteobacteria bacterium | reverse complement strand
TCGACGAGATGCTGCGTCAGTCGGTGCAGCAGCCGCTCGTCTGCGCGATCTCACTCCATACGCCGGTCGTCGGCCAGCCGTTCCGGCTGGCCCAGCTCCGCCGCGCGCTTCAGCACGTTCGGACGCACGCTGACAGTGCGCATGTGTGGTTCACGCGGCCAAGCGAGATCGCGGCTCATGTCGCGAGCCTGCCGCGCGGCGTCGTACCCGGATCGGAGACATAGATGCGGGAGTTGCCCATCAATGTGTAGATGGACTGGGATCGAAGGGGCCGCGGACGAGGCGCGGTTGGGGGTCGCCGTCTCGCCCCTCGGCAGTGGTGTGGTCGCTCGTCTTCTCTGGGCCGGCGGCCTTGCCGCCTTGCTCTGGATCGCAGCGGCATGGGCGATGGGGTGGCTGCCATGACGGCTGTCTTCTCCCTCAACGACGTTACCCTGGGATACGACCGCCATCCGGCCGTGCATCACCTGACAGGCAGCTTCTTGGCCGGTTCGCTGACGGCGGTGGTCGGCCCCAACGGATCCGGCAAGAGTACTCTGCTCAAGGGGCTGATTGGCCTTCTGTCCCCGCTCGATGGTCGCCTGGAACGAAACGGGCTGCGCCAGCGCGATATTGCCTACCTTCCCCAGCAGGCCGAGATCGACCGCAGTTTTCCGATCTCTGTAATGGAGACCGTGCTGCTCGGTCACTGGCGGACGATCGGCCTGTTCCGTCCGGTCACGCGCGCGCTGCGGCGGCAAGCCGAGGAAGCTCTGGTGGCCGTCGGTCTCGATGGCTTCGGCCGGCGGCCGATCGTCTCCCTGTCGGCGGGGCAGTTTCAGCGGGTGCTGTTCGCCCGCATGTTGTTGCAGGACTGTCCCGTCATCCTGCTCGACGAGCCTTTTACCGCGATCGACGCCAAGACCACGGCCGACCTTCTTGCCGTGGTGACACGCTGGTACGGCGAGCGGCGCACCGTGATCGCCGCTCTGCACGATCTCGATCAGGTGCGGGAGAACTTTCCCGACACTCTTTTGATCTCTCGAGAGCCCATCGCCTGGGGATCGACTGCCGAGGTGCTGCGCGCCGAGCATCTCTTCCAAGCAAGGCAGATGGCCGAGGCGTGGGATGACCGCGCCGAGATCTGCCGGCGGAGCGTCGTCTGATGGACCCCTATGCCGCGCTCATCCAGCCGTTTGTCGAGTTCGGATTCATGCGCAGGGCGCTGGTGGCCTGCCTCGCGCTCAGTCTCGGCTGCGGCCCGGTGGGTGTACTCCTCGTGTTGCGCCGCATGAGCCTCGTCGGCGATGCCCTGAGCCACGCCGTGCTGCCAGGGGCGGCCATCGGTTTCATGATCGCCGGACTCTCGCTTGTCGTCATGAGCGTCGGCGGCTTCCTCGCGGGCCTTGCGGTGGCAGTTCTGTCGGGCCTCGTCGCGCGCGTAACGCCGCAGCGCGA
Organism: Alphaproteobacteria bacterium; assembly: GCA_016869415.1. Taxonomy (GTDB): domain Bacteria; phylum Pseudomonadota; class Alphaproteobacteria; order CACIAM-22H2; family CACIAM-22H2; genus VGEI01. The sequence continues at coordinate 5,908 of VGEI01000176.1, read as the reverse complement.
GGATGCGAGCTTTGCCGCCTTCTATCTCATCTCGCTGGCGTTCGGGGTGCTCATCGTCTCCACCCGCGGCAGCAACGTGGATCTCATGCACGTCCTTTTCGGAACTATTCTCGCCGTCGACGACGCCTCGCTGCTGCTTGTCGTCTCGATTGCGACGCTGACCATGATGGTCATGGCAGTCATCGGACGCGGGCTGATCGTCGAGTGCTTCGACCCAGGGTTTCTGCGCGCCGTGGGCGGGCCCGGTGCGATTCTGCACTTGGCCTTCCTGGTGCTGGTCGTCATGAACCTCGTCGCCGGCTTCCATGCGCTGGGCACGCTGATGGCGGTCGGGATGATGATGCTACCGGCCGCCGCCGCCCGGTTCTGGGCAGGTCAGGTGGCGCCTCTCGCGGCGACGAGCAGCGCCATCGCCTTCGCCGCCGGCTATGGCGGCCTGCTGCTCTCCTATCATGCCAGCCTTCCGTCCGGCCCGGCCATCATCCTGGTCGCCGGCGGCGCCTACATCGTCTCGGTTTCCGCGGGACCGCGCGGCAGCCTGCTGACGCGGTTCCTGCCGCGCCGCCATCTCGAAGCCTGAACCGCAACGGAGGACGCGACCCATGTACAGCCTTTCACGCCGCTCGTTCCTTGCTTCGCTTGCCATGTTCGCCGTCGCAACGACGTCTCCAACCTGGGCGGCCGACAAGCTCAAGGTGGTCACCACCTTCACCATTCTTGGTGACATGGTGAGAAATGTCGGTGGGGAGCACATCGCTCTCACCACACTGGTCGGCCCTGACGGAGACGCCCATGTCTATGAACCCACCCCGGCCGATGCGCGCGCACTGGCCCAGGCGGGCCTCGTCATCGTCAACGGACTTGGCTTCGAAGGCTGGATCGACCGCCTCGTCAAGGCCTCGGGTTACAAAGGGAGGGTCGCGGTGGCCAGCGATGGCATCGCCCCGTTGAAAGCACAAGACGATCACGGTCATAGCCATTCGAAGACGCATGCGGAGAAGGGGAAAGACCACCACCACGGCGAGCTCGACCCCCACGCCTGGCAGGACTTGGCCAACGGTCGCCTCTATGTCGCCAATATCGCTCGCGCGCTTGCAGCTGCCGACCCGGCTCACGCGGACGACTACCGCGGCCGGGCCGAGGCCTACGATCGCGAGCTGGTGGCGCTGGATCGAGATATCCGTAGACGCCTCGACGCCATCCCTGCCGATCGGCGCAGAATCGTCACTTCGCACGATGCGTTCCGGTATTTCGGGCGGGCTTACGGAGTACGTTTCCGCTCTCCAGTCGGTTTGAGCACCGAAAGTGAGCCCTCGGCAAAACAGATTGCCGCGCTGATTCGCCAACTAAAGAAGGAGAAGACGAGGGTTCTGTTCGTCGAGAACATCACAGATCCGCGCTTGGTTCAGCAACTCGCGCGCGAAGCCGGCGCCGTCATCGGCGGCACGCTCTTCTCGGACTCGCTTTCCGGCCCCACCGGCCCGGCGCCGACCTATCTCGACATGTTCCGTCACAACGTGAGTGAAATCGCCAAGGCCTTCACGAGCTGAGCAGGGACGGCTGCCAGTAAAACCCCGCAAACGAATGCAAGAGGCTACCCATGAACCAGATCCCCGTGACCGTTCTGACCGGCTATCTCGGCGCCGGCAAGACGACGCTCCTGAACCGCATCCTGACCGAGCAGCACGGCAAGAAATACGCCGTTGTCGTCAACGAATTCGGCGAGATCGGCATCGACAACGACCTCGTGGTCAACGCCGACGAGGAAGTGTTCGAGATGAACAACGGCTGCATCTGCTGCACCGTGCGCGGCGACCTGATCCGCATCCTTGGCGGTCTGATGAAACGCCAAGGCAGCTTCGATGGCATCCTCATCGAGACCACGGGCCTTGCCGACCCCGCCCCGGTCGCCCAGACCTTCTTCGTCGACGAAGAAGTTCGGCGGCGGACCTCGCTCGATTCGATCGTCACGGTGGTCGACGCCCGCCATGTCGTCCAGCGGCTGGGAGACAGCCATGAAGCACTGGAGCAGATCGCTTTCGCCGACGTCGTTCTCCTCAACAAGACGGACCTCGTGACGGCCGAGGAGCTGACGCAGGTGGAGAAGCGCATCCGGTCGATCAATGCGACGGCGATCATCCATCACACGCTACGCTGCGAGGTCGACCTTGACGCGGTCCTAGGGCGCCGTGCCTTCGATCTCGAGCGCATCCTCGCGATCGAGCCGAACTTCCTCTCGGAAGACGATCATCAACATGACGATGCCGTGAAGAGCGTATGCCTGCGCACCGACCGGCCCTTGGACGGAGCCCGTCTCACGGAGTGGTTGCAAAGCCTGCTGGCCAAACGAGGGCAAGACCTTCTGCGAACCAAAGGTATTCTGTCCATTGCCGGTCAAGACAAGCAGTTCGTCGTCCAGGCGGTCCATATGCTGATGGAAGGAAATTTCACGAAATCATGGAGCCCAAAGGAGAACCGAGAGAGCCGCCTGGTGTTTATCGGACGAAACATCGATGAGTCGGAGCTGCGTCGGCAGTTCGACGCCTGCATCGCATGAGTTTCTCCGCCGAACAGCGCGAGACGTCGCTGCTCGACCGCATCGGCACCCGCCGGATGCTCGACGCCTATGTGGTAGGCGTCGCGTTCCTTGAGGGGGGAGTCCTCGCGGCCGCTCTCGGTGACGGTCGGGTCGCCTTTGTCGGCGGCGCGAGCGCGGACGCTTCACGCTTCGTTTCGGTGCACGATGGGGCCTGCCTTTCGCTGGCCGCCGACCTTGGTGGAGAGCGCGTTCTGACGGGCGGAGACGATGGCCTGCTGGCGAGTACCGATACCGCCGGCGAGACCACCGCGGTCGCTAACGTTGCAGGGCGGTGGGTCGAGCCGATCGCGGTCAGCGTTGCGTCCGGACTGCGCGCTGCGGCCTTCGGCAAGACAGTTCGCCTCTTCACCCGCGATGATTCAGCGGTTGGAACGTTCGATCATCCAAACACAGTCGGCGGTCTGGCGTTCGACCCGAAAGGACGACGGCTTGCGACCGCCCACTATGGCGGCGCCAGTCTCTGGTGGACGAAGGCCGGCGGGCAGCAACCCAAACGGCTTGCCTGGTCGGGCTCGCACCTCAGTCTGACCTGGAGCCCGGACGGGAAGTACATCGTCACCGCGATGCAGCAGAACGAGCTGCACGGGTGGCGTGTTGCGGACGGCGCGGATATGCGGATGTCTGGCTACCCGGCAAAAGTGAGGTCGATGACCTGGCTGCCGAGGGGAAGGTATCTGGCAACCAGTGGCGCCGAGCCCGTCGTCTGTTGGCCCTTCCACGGCAAGGACGGCCCCATGGGCAAGGCGCCGCTTGACCTCGGCTGGGGCTTCGCGGGCGTGGTAACGGTGGTGGCGGCCCACCCCCGGCATGACGTGGTCGCCGCCGGATACGAGGACGGCGCGACCATCCTGGTGCAGATCGACCGCGCACATCCGGTTCTGGTCAAGCAGCCCGGCGAGGGGGCTGTAACCGCGCTCGCCTGGTCGGCGGACGGACAGCATCTCGCGCTCGGCACGGAGAGCGGGTTTGTCGGCCGAGTACGCCTCTCGGACTGGCGAGCTCCTACATGAATGCGATCAGAGAAACGTCAAGCGAGGGACTTCCATGAAACGGGCGGGCAAGCGCGCGCTATCCCCGTGCATCGACGTCTGCGATCTCGACGCGAAGACGGGCTGGTGCCTCGGCTGTGGCAGGACTGCCGGTGAAATCGGTGAATGGACCAAGCTTACGCCGTTCCGCCGAAGCCGGCTTCAGCAGGAGCTCGCGCGCCGCCTCGTGAGACTCGGGCAGCGCCCGCTGGTGGGAAGCGAATGACACGATCGACGATCACTATTGATTCTCTAAAGGGTGGATTCCTGGCGCTGTTGTTCATGCTGGCGGGAGCCAGCGGCGTTCCGGCTGTCGCGCACCCGCACGCCTGGATCGATCTGCGGAGTACGGTGGTTCTTGACGCACAGGGACGGGTTGTGGCGATCGAGCAGCAGTGGCTGTTCGATGTGTTCTATACGGCGTTCGCCACGAAGGGGGTGTCTGGCGCGGCCGGCACTCGGGCCGAGGCGCTGAAGGCGCTGGCCCGCAGCAACCTCCAGAATCTGCGCTCCTACGACTACTTCACCGAGGTTCGCTCGGGCGGTGCGAAGGTTGCGCTCGGCACCGTGAGCGAGTTCGAAAGCGGGCTGCGCAAGGGCCGGCTGTGGCTGCGCTTCGTCGTACCGCTCGCCACACCCGTCGACCCGAACGAGCGGGCGTTCGCATTCGCTGTCTTCGACCCAACCTACTATGTCGAGATTCTCCATCTGCGAGGCGACGTGGTCGCCTTTCGCGGCGCCCGGACCGGCGGCTGCTCCGGTCGCATCGTACCGCCCAACCCAACCACGGAGGCCGTCTTGCTGGCGCAGGCCATGGACCGTGACGCCACGCCGGATACCACGCTCGGCAGCGTCTTCGCCGAGCGGGTGGAGGTCACGTGCCGGTAGCGCGCCGCAACCTGCTCGTGGCTGCAGCGGTCCCGGTCTTGGCCGCAGGGCTTGCCCTCCCGTTCTTCGCACTGCCTGAAAGCGGTCCGGGCTTCTGGTCCGGGCTCATGCTTGAGATCCAGACCGTACAGCGCGACCTGCATCGCCAGCTTGCCGCGGCGATGCAGGCGGTGCAGGCGGAAGGGGCCGCAGCCGCCTGGGCGCTCGCCGTTCTCAGCTTCCTGTACGGGGTGTTCCATGCCGCCGGGCCTGGCCACGGCAAGGTCGTGATGTCGACCTATCTGTTGACCCAGGAGAGTCATCTTCGCCGGGGCGTGGCGCTGTCATTGGTTGCATCGCTGGCGCAAGGCGCCACCGCCATTCTGATCGTCGAAGCGACCGTCGGTTTGCTCGGGCTCACGTTCCGCCGGGCGGACGCCACCGCGTCCGCCTTCGAAGCCGCCAGCTACGGCCTCGTCGCGCTCGTCGGGGCGATACTGGTCGTGACCCGCGCGCGCCGTCTTCATGCCCGGCTGAAGCAGGTGCCGGTCGTTTCGGACCACGAGCCACGACACGGCCATGATCACCAACACGGTCATGACGAGGCGTGCTCGCACTGTGGCCATGCGCATGGGCCGACCCGAAGCGACGTCGAAGGCCCGGTCTCTGTGCGGACGCTGGTCGGACTCATCCTGTCGATCGGCATCCGCCCCTGCAGCGGCGCCGTGATCGTGCTCCTCGCTGCCCATGCAATGGGCCTTCGATGGGCTGGTGTCGGCGCCGTGCTTGCCATGTCCCTCGGGACCGGATTGACCGTCTCCCTGCTTGCCGCCCTCTCGGTCTACGCCCGCAAGGCTTCGCTGCGGCTGGCGGCAATTCTGCCTGACCGGGCCACCCGCATCGCCACGGCAATCGATGTTGTCGGCGTGGCCGGAGGCGTCGTCATTCTCGTCGCTGGGGCGGTTCTCTTGCAGTCAGCTTGGGTGACCCCGGCCCATCCGCTGCTCCGGTAATAAAGGGGTGCGTAGACGCCCAAGGTCGCTTGCGCGCGAAGCGCGGAGATGATCACAAGGCCATTGGCTACGCCGCGACCCGCTTGCGCGCCGGCGCCGACGCCGGTCCGATCAGAAGGTCGGCCGGAAATCCGAACCGCTGGCGCCGTGTTCGCCCCCAACAGCCGTCTCCGCGCGCAGGGTCACGCCCGCCCGCCGCGGCTGGCAGCCGCGTTTGCTCGCAGGTGTCGATGTCGATGTGGAACACGCGCTCGAGGCGACTATACATCGGCTTTCGACAGATGTACATTGCGCATGTACATCCGAGGAGCGCCGAATGTCGGACGTCAACATCACCGAGTTGCGCCAGAACCTGCCGACCTTCATCGAGCAGGTGCGCAAGGGCCAGGAGCTGCGCGTCA